>DATJLX010000304.1:0-7622 GCA_035509135.1 Methylocella sp. | reverse complement strand
GCTCCTGCAAAAAGACGGCGTGATTTTTGTCGGTCCCGGGGAAGGCGACATGGCCTGCGGCGAATATGGTCCCGGACGGATGAGCGAGCCTGCGGCGATTCTTGACGCGATCGAGGATATGCTGACCCGCGACACACGCATTCCCTTGCCGGCAGGCCTTGCTTGCAAACAAGCGGCGGCGGGCGTGCTCGCCGGCCGCCGCGTGCTCGTGACCTCGGGGCCGACCCATGAGCCGATCGACCCAGTGCGCTATATCGCCAATCGCTCGTCGGGCAAGCAGGGCCATGCGATCGCCGCCGCCGCCGCCGCCGCCGGGGCCGATGTCACGCTGATTTCTGGGCCGGTCGCATTGGCCGACCCTCCAGGAATCAAGACCATTCATGTTGAAACCGCGCGGGACATGTTGCGGGAAGTCGAGGCGGCGCTGCCCGCCGATCTCTTTATTGGCGTCGCGGCGGTCGCCGATTGGCGTGTGGAGGAGATCGCGCACACGAAGATCAAGAAAGATCCAAAACAGACGACCCCTTCTCTGACACTCGTCGAAAATCCGGATATTCTGGCGGCGGTCGGGCGGCGCTCAAAGGACCGCCCGGCTCTCGTCATGGGCTTTGCGGCCGAAAGCGAAAAATTGCAAGAAAACGCGGAAGCAAAATTGATCGCTAAAAATTGCGATATGATTGTCGCCAATGACATCAGCGAGGCGTCCGGCGTCCTCGGCGGCGAGACCAATAAAGTGACCATTCTGACCAAGGACGGCAGGGAGAGCTTACCCTTGATGACCAAGCAGGACGTCGCGACTTGCCTCATCGCAAGGCTTGCCGAAATGCTCGGCGGAAGCGGCCGGTGAGCCCGCGCGCGGCAGCCGTCAGGATCGGCGTGAAACGCTTGGCCCATGGCGAAGGCCTGCCCTTGCCCGCCTATCAGACGCCTGGAGCGGCGGGGATCGATCTCCTCGCCGCCCTGCCGCATGAGACGAAAATCGTGATCGAGCCCGGCGCCCGGCATTTGGTTCCAACCGGCATAGCCCTCGATATTCCGGCCGATCACGAGGCCCAGGTGAGGCCAAGGTCGGGGCTCGCGCGCGATCACGGCATCACCGTGCTCAACGCGCCGGGAACAATCGATTCCGATTATCGCGGCGAGGTCGGGGTGCTTCTGATCAATCTCGGCGATGAGCCTTTCGAGATCGTCAGGGGCGCCCGGATCGCCCAGCTCGTTATTGCGCCCTGCGCCAAGGCAATCCTCGTCGAAGCCGGGGATTTGACCGCGACGGCGCGGCAAACCGACGGGTTTGGCTCAACCGGGCGCATGGCTGGCCGGGAGGAGCCTCCGTGATTCTTCTCTCCCGCCGCGGCCAGCTCGCGCTCGCCGCGGTCGCCGATATAGCAATCCACGCGCGCCCAACGCCAGTTGCCGCGAAGGCTCTGGCGGCGCGGCTCGAACTGCCTCCACGGCGCCTCGAATCCTTGCTGCAGGACCTCGTTCACGCCAATATTTTGAAAGGGGTGCGCGGTCCGCGCGGCGGCTATGAATTGGCGCGTGAACGCCGCCGGATCACCGCGGCTTCCATCCTGCGCGCGGTATCGAACGAGACAGGCGGCGAGCCAGGCGAGGCACCCGACTGCAGGCTCGTGAGACAGGTGATTGCGCCGATTGTCGAAGCGGCCGGCATGGTTTTTCTGGATAAGCTTGAAACCATCACCGTTGACGATATTTGCCGCCGCGCCGATGATCTCAAGCTGTATGAAGAAAAAGGCGTTGGCGCCGACTTCGCGATCTGAGGTTCATCCCGCAGGGAGGCGATCGGCAGGTAGGCATCGGAATGCCAAGACGCTCATGCGCCCGGCAGACCGAAGAGCATCTTCAGGCAAGCCGGAATCAATGCAGGCTCACCATCTCCAGTTCCTGTTGCATGGCATTGGCGATGGCGGCATCCCGCGAATCGGTTACAATAATGGGCGTGCCATCGGCGCCAAGCAAGGCAAAAAGCTGCAGACCCGGCTGTACCGCAGGGGCGGCGGGAAAAAACCGGCTCAACTCTTCCGAGCGAATCGGTTTCACATAGGCCACACGGCCACCCCCAAGGCTCGCCAACTGCTCGTTGGTCAGCAAGGGCCGGGATTCGGAATTATGGGCATCTAACATCGGAACCTCCTTGACGAGCGATCCTTCAAGACCCGCTCTCGTGGCGAACCGTCCGTTGGCTCCATTATCCTGCTTCCCCGGCCGTCTGGCGGACCGGGAAAGAAGCCTTCCTTTTGCCAACCGCACGAAGCCTTCCGGCCTTCGCGGCGGGACCCTCAGCGGCATCCCAATGTTCGCTGTTTACCCCGATATGGAGATATGCAACGCTTTTTCAAGGGCTGCGTTGCAAGGGCTGCGTTGCAAGGGTTCCGTGTCCCCCACAGACTTCGCCAATTTTGAGACTTTTTCAGGGCAAGCAAAAAAGCCCGGCTACGCGCCGGGCTTTCGTCTTAAATCAAGAGATCACGCTTTTAGGCCGCTTCCTCGATTTCGGCTTCCTCGGCATCAATTTCCTCGGTCTTGCCGCGGCGCGGGCCTTTTTGCAATTGCGCCTCGATGACGTTCAGCGATTCCGTCTCGGTCAGCTTTTGCACCACGACGATTTCGCGCGCCATGCGATCAAGCGCGGCTTCGTAGAGTTGCCGTTCTGAATAGGATTGCTCGGGCTGCGTATCGGAGCGGTAGAGATCGCGCACCACTTCAGCAATCGCATTCAAATCGCCGGAGTTGATCTTCGCCTCATATTCTTGCGCCCGGCGCGACCACATGGTCCGCTTCACGCGCGCCCGTCCCGCCAAAGTATCCAAAGCTGTCTTGACGGCCGAGGCATCGGCAAGCTTACGCATTCCGACACTGGCCACCTTCGGCGTTGGCACTTTCAGGATCATCTTGTCCTTGATGAAGCTGATCACATAAAGCTCGAGCTTGAACCCGGCCACTTCTTGCTCCTCGATGGCAAGGATCTGGCCAACGCCGTGGGCCGGATAGACCACGAATTCACCCGGCTTGAACAATGGCCGTTGCGCTCCCCCGGCCTTCGCCGGCTTCGGCGCTGGAACAGCCGGTTTCTCGGCAGGCCTTGCTTCCGCCACGTTCAAGGGGGCGGCATCGACCGTAACCGGCGCCAGCGCGAGCGGCCGGTTCTCGACAGGCTGGGGCGCTTTGGACTCCACCCCCTTCGCCGCTGTCTTGGCAGCCAAGGGTGCATCCACACCTTTGGCGCCCACGCGCGACGATTCCCTGGCGGCCAGATCCCTTGCAGGATCCCGTGCAGCCGTGCTTGCGGCAACCATGTCCGCTTGTCCGGAAGCAGTTCCAACGGATAGTTTTTTCTCGGCTTTCTTGATCACCGTCATACGCTCGTTTGGTTCATGAGACAGATTCATGGAGTTTGTGGCGGACCGCGGAGGAGTGGCTGCTGCTGCCTGCTTACGCATCTCGGTGAGGCGCGCCACATTCTGCTTAAAGGCCAACAATGCCGCGGCTGCGGTGGCGGCATCCTTGCCAGCGGTGGATTTTTGCGCGGCGCGCGCCTTGGCCGCCGCGGCCTTGCGCGCGACGGCTTCCGGTTTGGCAGCTTTGCGGCGCAATAGTTTGAGCGCGGGTGTTTTGAGCGCGGCTGTTTTCTTTGGCGCAGCCGCCGGCCTGACCTGGGCTGGTCTGACCTGGGCCTGCTTCCCAGAGGCGGACTGCCGCCCTATGGCTCCGGCTGCCGGTTTCACGGCAGCCGGACGGCTGGCGGCCGTTGCACGGGCAGGCGCAACTTTCCCGCGCGGCGCCACCGCGGCAATGCTCTTTTTTGCGGCACGGACCTTGGCGTTCCCTGTTGTTGAAGCGCGCGTCGCCGCCGCCGTTTTTTTGGCTAGGGTGGTCGCGGCCGCCGTTTTGGTTTTGATGGTCGTTTTCGCCTTCTTTTTTTGCATGGACTTTTTAGCTGCAAGTTGCTTGTTAGCCGCAAGTTGCTTGGCGGCTCGCTTCGTCGTCCCTTGTTTCACCGTCAGTTGCTTGCCGGCAAGCGTCCGCGCAATTGTGGTTTTCCCGGCCTTGGATTCGGCGGATTGTTTGGACGCTTTTGCCTTGGGGTTCCGGATTCCGGGCTGTTTCGCCTGTTTTGTCTCGGACGATTTCATAGTCTTCTTGACAGACGCCATAACCAGCGCGCTCCTTTTTCCTGTCCCGCTTTGGAGACGGGACGGCACATCGACGGCGGACACACTCTCCGCCGTTCGGAAACTCTGCATTTCGGCCCTGGAAAGGCTCGAAGCGGGATGCTCCTAAACGATGATCATCTCTCTATGACCAGGCCGGATTAACGAAGCGAGGAACTCACAAGCCGCACCGTCATAGACTTACTCCCCAGACGCCAGGAAAAGCTTCTAGGATACCGAAGATAGGGGGAGCAAATTTTCATGTTTCCCTCCCACCATACAACACTATGACACGAATTTGAGCGAAAATCAAAATGTATACTCCACTAAATAGGCGGCTAGCCTGAAACGTCAATTTGTTTTCCAAGCCATTCACGGAATTTCGCCACGATCCCGGCCGGAAAAAGCCAGAGCTTAACATTAATCTCCCTGACCTGGATTGGCCGAAAAATAAGCCTCGAACTTACCAGGCTTGCCATCGAATTCCTTGGCTTCCGGCGGGGCTTCGCGCTTGATCGTCACATTCGGCCAGGACCGAGCCAAGTCGAGATTAAGCTTAAGCCATTGTTCGAGACCCGGCTCCGTGTCCGGTTTGATGGCCTCGGCTGGGCACTCGGGCTCGCAGACCCCACAGTCGATGCACTCATCCGGATGGATCACGAGCATATTCTCGCCCTCGTAGAAACAATCCACCGGGCAAACTTCAACGCAATCCATATATTTGCATTTGATGCAATTTTCGACGACGACATAGGTCATGACCGTTTTCCTTCGCAAGCGTAAGCCGCCCCCATGACGCGGCCAGCCCTGCGGCGCGTTATGCTGCAAGGGCGGTTCCCGGCCGGGCGGCCTCCAGAACCGTTTGAAAGCCCTTCTAATTCAAGAAATTAGAGCATTTTCAGACGGCGAGCCGAGGACCGCCTCGCCGGAACATGCGTCAAACCAAACCATGATCGCTAAAAGAGGCGCCGCGCATGGTCTCATTCTCATTGTTTTCTTTGTTTTTTGGCATGATCTTATCCAAGAAACCGCGCTTCCTGGATGAGATCATGCCTCAGAGTTTAGGAAGAGACTCATTATAGGCACTTCCCCGCAGTGCCACGGCGGCGCCGGTCCTTGAACAGTTGATCTCTTCGATTGAGCGGATTGATATAGTCCGGCCGCTGCTTTTCAGCAAGCCGGGTCCAGGAATTTTGCCAGACTTTTGCAAATATCCCGATGGTTCGATTGAGGCGCCTGGGCTTCTCTCTGATTGACCAGCGCTCGGGCTCTCAGATTCCTTGATCCGGGCTTAAATCCTCAAACAACAGAGCAGCCTCCGGAAAACCGCCCCGCCGCGTTCCCGCGGCAATGACCTTGAGAACGCGCACCTGCTTCTCTAGCGCGATCGTCAGGACGTCGCCCGGGCCGATCGCCTTGGCCGGGATTTCGATCCGCCGCGCATTGAGGCGCACCCGGCCTTCCTTGATGAGCCGGGCCGCCAGCGTTCGCGTTCGGGCTACGCGGGCAAACCACAGCCATTTGTCAAGCCGCTGCTTTGGCTCCATGCCCATCCTTTAATTTGGGCGTCTCGATTGTTTTCTTCCTCAACTTCTCCGCCCTCTCTTGGATACCACCAATTTTACGCCAACAGGCCCCTTTTGCAAGGCGCAAGAGGACTGTCGGTCAAAGCCGCGGCGTCAGGGTTATCAGGCGCCGGGACGCCGGCCGCAGCCCTCCACAGGGCTTCGACGAAGGCTTGGTCCCGATCCCGCAAGATAAAGACGAGACGCGTCGTTTGATCGTCATCGGGCCAGGCCGGGAGCCGCTGCGGCGGATGAAAGACATGCTGGACGCCCTGGATGATGACCGGCGCCGAGGGGTCGTCGGCCAGCGCCACGATCCCCTTGACGCGCAGGAGATTGGGACCGTGGGCGTCGCGCAGAATCGCGAGGAAGAGATCAAAAGCGGAAGAGGACAGCGGTTCCGCGTGACGGATGCAGAAAGCGCGGATGCGGGCATCGTGCCGGTTGACGTCGGGCTTTTCGTCTTCATGTTGACCGCCGTGCGCATGGTCGTGGTCATGTCCGCTCCCGGCCGCGAAGGCTTCCGCGTTCAGCCAGCGCCGGACATCAGGAATTTTCTGGTCCGGATCGAAGACGCCGATATTGAGAAGGGCCGCCGCCGTGGCTTGCCCTTGCACCGCATCGAGCAAAACCGCGCTTGGATTGAGTTTCGCAAGACGCGACCGCAAATCCCGCGCGGATCCGCCGTCGGCGAGAAGATCGCTCTTGCTGAGGACCAGCCGGTCGGCCATAGCGGCCTGCTTCACCGCCTCTTCGTGCAAATCGAGAGTGGCGTCCCCATTGACCGCATCGACCAGGGTGATAACGCCGTCGAGATGAAACCGTAGCGAGAGATAGGGGTGAAGCATGATCGTGTGAAGCACCGGCGCTGGATCGGCAAGTCCCGTGGTCTCAATGATCACCCGTTCGAATGGCGCTATCCGGCCGTTGTCACGGCGGCGCAAGATATCTTCCAAGGTTGCGATGAGATCGCCACGGATCGAGCAGCACAGGCAGCCGGATGTCATCACAACCATGTCACCGTCGACCGGCTCGACGAGCAGATGATCAAGGCCGATTTCGCCGAACTCATTGATGAGGACAAGTGTCCTGGCAGCCAATGGGTCGCGCAACAATCGGTTCAAGAGGCTGGTTTTTCCGGCACCAAGAAAACCCGTGACGATCGTCAGCGGGAAAGGCGGCGGCGGCATTTTCTGATGGGGCGGCCCGCAATCTTCGCTCATCGGCGGCCGCGCGGCATCCCAAACAAGGTCACGGACTCACCGCCTTGCCTATCGCCTCGCATGTTTTTCCAGTTTTTTGCTTTTCGCCGTGTCCGCATGCATCAAGGCCTTGGCTGGCTGGTGCTGTTTCGCCTGGTGTTTCTTGTCCCTTTCCGATTTGGCATTGGCGGCGATTTTGACGGCGGTTTTGTTTTTGACGGCAATTTTGCTGTGGGCTGTTTTCGCGGCCTTTCGCGAACCATGCCGGGCCTCCCGGCTGGCTGCGATTTTCGCGCGCGCGCCGCCGTGGCGGTGTGCCTCAGCGTGCCTGGCCACACGCGGCGTTGCGGCGCTTTTGTCCCGGGCGCCCTGACCTTTCATGGGCAGTGCATCGGGAGCGGGAGCCAGCGGCACGCCGCTTTCTCCCTTGATGGACGGCGGCGCTTCAGTGGCGGCATAGGCGCTCACCGTCTCAGGAGGCGCCGCCGTGCCGATCGGCGAATGCGGCGGCCGCGCTTGCGCGACAAGCCCGGCATATCCGGCCGGCGCTCCAATATAGACGGGGACAGGATTGAAGGACGGACGCGGCACCATCGCAATGCGCGGCGCCATGGGCAACGGCTTGGCAAGCGCATCCGTCGCCATGAGCGCCATATGATCCATATGTCCGGTCGCCGCAGCGC
>DATJLX010000303.1:0-7967 GCA_035509135.1 Methylocella sp. | reverse complement strand
TCATGCAAGGGCTTTGGAACGAGACGCAATATAATCCGCTCGGCCAATATTATTATAGCTGCGTGCCCTATCTCCTCGGCGAAGGCCAGGCGATGCAATATGCATTTTATCCCAAGACCGAAGTCACCAAGAAGATTTCAGGCTTGCCATTCCACGCGCCGGACAATTATCTCCGCGAGAATATGATTAAGACGCTCGCCGAAAAGGATGTTGATTTTGATATTCTAGTGCAGCTGCAGACCGACCCGTTCCTTATGCCGATTGAAAACGCAGCGGTCCGCTGGCCGGAAAAGCTGTCGCCGCATGTCCCCTTGGCAAGCCTCCATATCCCAAAGCAAAAATTCGACTCGCCCGCGCAATTCGCCTTCGTCGATAATCTGAGAATCACCCCGTGGCACTCATTGGCGGAGCATCGCCCGCTCGGGAATCAAAACCGCACACGGCGAAGACTCTACTGGGAATTGTCGCAGTTCCGGCTGAAGATGAATGCGAAGCCGCATATCGAGCCGACAGGCGATGAAGTTTTTGAATAGGGCAGGGTGGCGCGGCAACCCACGATCCGGGATGCGTATCCGGCGGCGTCAATCGGACCAAACTGTTTCTCACGTGAAGCATTTTTGGTAAGGTTGGGGCCGAAAACCTTACAATGTCGAAGACAGCGGCCCCATCTTTGAACGAGTAAGATTGATCGATCTCTCGTGACAATTTCAAGAGTGTGGCGGGGGCGAGTGATGGCCCAGCCAATTGCCGCTCGGCATCCCTGATGTCAGTTTGAGCCTTGATTCGTCACGGCTCCTCGGGCGGTGGCGCCTCCTTGGCTGGGACTTCGACATCCCTGGCGACGCCGGATTCGACCTTGAAACTCGTCTGATAGGTTTTGTTGTTGTGCCGCGCGATCGCGACATATTCGCCTTCGGCAAGGGTGGCCGAGGGAAAGGCGCCGATCATCTCGCGGATGATGTCGCCGCCGGGCGTCAGGATCGTGAATGCCGTATTCGTCAGGGCTTCGCCGCCGGGGCTGTTCACGAGTTTCAGCGTCATGGTGGCGGCCCGGTGACGCAGCGTCGCATCGGTCAATTTGCCGGCCTGAACCCGCAGGTCCGCGCTGATCACCGAATTGGTTGGATTGGCGGAACCATTTGTCGCCGGGTCAAGCAAGGTCGAGACAATATGATAATTGCCTTCCGGAAGGCCGATCGTGTCGCCGGATTTCGCATTCGCGACGACGAGCTTGGCTTGCGGATTGTCGCGCTCCGGAACATAAATTGAAATCGACAATTTCGCGGGGTTGATCGGGGTGTCGCCGAGCAGGCACACGAGCCGCAAGCCGCCGGCATTGAGCACGAGCGTTTCGTTCAACAGGGTGCCGTTAATGGTGATTCGCTTGGTCGCACCGGCAAGTCCCAAAGCGGCATGAACAATAAAATTGCCGTCTGGAAGCGGCAAATTGGGCGTCGCTTCGCTGGATTGCGCGACGAGTTTGTGGTTGCCATCGGCGCCCGGCGTTTCCTCGAAGACGCGCCATTGCACGCCTTCCCGCACCGGCTGGGTGTCAGTGGCGGCAAAAAGGGCGCTGAGCCGGACGACGCCGCGCGCCGTCTCGGCGGGCGCCGTTCTCGGATTGAGTGGCAGACGCAACGGCGGAGCGGCGGGATTTCCTTTATCCGGCGCTTGCGCCGCGACCGGCGCGGACAGAAGGCAAAACGCGAGTGCCGCCTCTCGTGTAAGAAGAATCCCGCGGACGAGAAAGCATTTTTTCGTCCAGCCGGATGCCGGCCGTGCCCACGATTGCTGCCGCCGCAAGACTATTCCTCTTGCCTATGCAAAACGGTGGAGGCCGCCGCCGCGAGATTGGTCAAGGAAAACGGATGAAAGGAAAACACGATGTGGTGATGGCCGGCGGGAACCTCGACGCCGCGAAACAAAATATTGGCGCGCAGGACCGGCTCCCGATGCCCGTCAACGCGCGCCTCCCAGCCCGGATAAAAAAGATCATGCAACACGACAATACCGGCCCTCGGCGCATCGACATCGATATCGACCGAATTGTCAGTGTATTTGACGATCGCGGCACGGGCATCGCTCACGGCGCGGCCCGCGGATTGCCAAAACAGTGGCGGCTCGCTGAGGCTTGCGGTTTGGATGTGGTCTTGGCCCGTGATCAGGAGATTAGGACGGCTATGAAGATCGGCCAAGCTTGACTGGTCGATCATGACTTCGCTTGCTTGATCGAAGTCCGGAAGCACCTGTTCGTCGAGAACATCCTCATTGTCGACAGGCTTCACGCCGGAGGCAAAATAGGCCCTCGGCGCGATCTTGCCGAGCTTGTAGATATACAAGCCATCGCTTGTGAAAAGCGCCTCGGCCTTCGGCCGCGGAACATCGCGCGGTAGCTCCGTCAAGGGGCGGTCAAGCACCAGATATTCGATCCCAAGCAAGGCAGCAAGGCGGCTATTATAGCCGCGAAACGTATTAGGATAGTGGCGCCAAAAGAAATCTTCAGCATTTTCTCCAGGCCCTACGGCGCGTTCGTAATCGTCGATGCGCAAAGGATTGTAGCCAAGCGTATTTTCCAATTTGAGGACCATCGAGGCATTCTGCCAGGGCCCTTTGAGCCCGAGGATCTCGACGCGCGGCCGATCGCCGTCGATGCTGCTCGCGGCGATGTCCTGACGCAAAGCCGCGATGCCGGCGGCTTCGGACGGCTTCATGCCAGCATAGACGCTATAGCGTTCGAGGGGCTCTGCGTTGAGCGGGGATGCGGCATTGCGCCAGAGGATTTCCGCGCCGCTCAAGAGTACGAACAAACTCGCCGCGAGCACACGATTACGGCGCGTTTGAAGTGTGAACAAGATGATAGCCCCTATGGCGGCCAGGATGCCCGCGACGGCGAGCGCGGCAAGGGAAGTTGGCAGGCGGCCTTCCCGCATGGAAAAAGAAAGACCGGTGGCAATCAGCACGGCGAGCGAAACTGTGGTCGCCCCAATGAGCGCAAGGGCCAGCCATTTTGGCAAAGCGCGAAAAGGCCTGGGAAGTCCGTCCTCGATATAGCAGTGCAGCAAGAATCCGGCTGCGAAGGCGAGCGCGATATTGACAAGAAATGTTGCGTCCGCCGGTCTCCGGTAGAGGGACACGCCGGGTATCCGGTCGAAAGCGAAGGCAAAGAAAGGTGTGTAGCGTCCCGCCGCATAAGCGAGCGACAGGCCAAGCAGAATGAGAAAAAATCGCCCGCGCCGCGCGAACAAACGGCCAGCACCAAACCCATGCCAGGCGATGAGGAGAAAGGGCAGCGTGCCGATAAAAAGATAATCGACGGCGCGATCAGTCCAATCGGCGCGCGGCATGGTGTTGCCGTCAGGCCCCCAATAATCATAAAGACGATCGAGCGAGCCAAAGAAATTCGGCACGAACAGCGTGATCAGATTGACCGGTGCGAGCGACCCCGTCGCGGCAACTCCATAGGGAATGCCCGGCCGGTTCGAATCGGCGAGAAACTGCATGGTCAAGAGTGCCGGCACACTCAAAATCACGAGGATGAGCACGGCGCCCGCTATCAGCACGCCCGCCCGGGCCCGCAGATAAGTTAGCGCCTTGCCCGATTGGAAGGTGGAATAAACGGGATAACCGGCAAGGACCGTGCAGAGCAGGAAGGCAACTTGATCGCGGCCGAGCGCCATCAGGGAGGCAAAGAGGCCAAATGCGGCGGCAAAACGATAGGAGCACCGCTCAAGCGCAAGATCGAGACACCACAAGGCCGCCGGAAAAAAGGAATAGGAAATAATGATGCCAGTGTGCTGAAGCCGCGAGGAGGCGGCGCCGCCAAGCATAAAGACGATCGCCGCCAGCACCGCGCCGGAAGGATGCCAGCGCCATCGCCGCGAAAGGCCAAGAATGCAAATGCCGCCAACGAGAAGATGGGCGAGGATGACCGCATCGAAAAGCTGCATCGAGGCCTTGGGTGCGATCAGCGCGAACAGCATCATGCTCGGTGTGAAGATCAGCGATTGCGGATCGGCGATCGAGGGATGGCCGCCGAAATGGTAAGGATTCCAAAGTGGGATTCCGCCATTGTGCAAGGCATCGCCAAGGAAACGGAACATCGCGTAAAAATGATTTTTCGAATCCCATGGCACGACTGTTCCCGTGAGGAGCCATGAGGCCAGCGCGAGTCCGTAAAAGAGGATGAGGCATAAGATCGCAAGCCGGAAGGCGCTGCTTGTCCAGGCCTGTGCCGTCTCACTTTCGGTTTC
Organism: Methylocella sp.; assembly: GCA_035509135.1. Classification (GTDB taxonomy): domain Bacteria; phylum Pseudomonadota; class Alphaproteobacteria; order Rhizobiales; family Beijerinckiaceae; genus Methylocapsa. The sequence goes on along the minus strand of DATJLX010000303.1, from coordinate 3,717 downwards.
GAGGGGACGAAAGCGTTGCCATAAGAGACGGGCTCTGGGCCATGCAGAAGAAGTGGCATTGTCGAAAAGTGACATGAAAAATCCGATACGGGCTGGTTCGATAGGCTAACTCAGTGGGCTCGAATCGATGCAAGGCAGGATTGTTCGGCGGAGCTTGCACCGGCGTGGTTTCCGGCACGCTGCATTCTCAAAAAGGCTGGGCGCAGCGCGGCGTGTTTGGGGAACGGTGTCGTTCCGGCCAATAAGGTTCGAATTTCTGATCCGCATAAAAACCTGCATCGACTGAGCAACCGCGCGGTAACACCTATGGATCCGTCCGCAACTTGACGTTTTCGTGGCGAATGGCGCAGTTTCAAGCGTAAGTCTTGCTTGTAAGGTCCTTTCTTTTGAGCTTCGCCATAAGGCTGCCTTGGCTGTATGATTGGGTATGCGATTTGGACCTTCGCCACGGGCGGCCGCAGAGGAAGGTCATTAGACGTCCAGCTCTTGTTAATCAGGGAAGCATGAACCCTCCATGAATGAAACCATAGCGCTCCTGCGGGCAAGGCGGTCCGCGCCCCCGGCGGCGATGTCTGGGCCAGGCCCCACGCCCCAGGAGACCGAAATGCTCTTGGCGCTCGCGGCGCGAGTGCCCGATCATGGCAAGCTCGCGCCCTGGCGCTTCATCCTCTTCGAGGGCGCCGCGCGGCATCGCGCCGGCGCGATTTTCGCCGAAATCCATGCCAAGGCGCATCCGGGCGAAGATATTGAGCGCGTCGAGGCTGAGCGGAAACGTTTCTGCCATGCGCCCCTCGTCGTCGGGGTCATCTCCCGCGCCGCGCCGCATCAGAAAATCCCGGAGTGGGAGCAGGTGCTGTCGGCTGGGGCGGTGTGCATGAATCTGATTGTGGCGGCGAACGCGCTGGGATTTGCGTCGGTCTGGCTCACCGAATGGATCGCCTATGATCGTGCCGTCCTTGCGCGGCTTGGCATCGCGGAGACCGAAAAAGTCGCGGGGTTCATCCACATTGGGCGCGCTGACGATCCGCGCGAAGATCGCCCCCGCCCACAGCTTATCGATATCGTGACCCGCTTTTAAAGTCTATAGAGCCTATTATGAGGAACGGCTGGCGGTGGTACGCGGCCAAGAGGAGACTTTGGGAATGGCGAATATTTGGGTGCGCAAGCCGATAGCCATGCTTCAAGCCGAAGCCAAGGTCGGCGAGTTCGGGTCGGTGCCGGGCGATGCGCAGTTGCACCGGACGCTTTCGCTTGGAAGCCTGGTTTCGCTTGGCATCGGTGCGATTATCGGCGCGGGCATTTTCGTTTTGACCGGTCATGCCGCCGCCGCTCATGCTGGGCCCGCCGTCAGTCTCTCTTTCGTGCTTGCCGGACTTGTGTGCACCTTTGCGGGCCTCTGCTATGCGGAAATGGCTTCGACCGTGCCGGTTGCCGGCAGCGCCTATACCTATGCCTATGCGACAATGGGGGAATTCATCGCCTGGGTTATCGGTTGGGACCTGATTCTTGAATATGCCTTCGGCGCGACGACTGTTGCGATCGGCTGGTCTGGCTATGTCACAAGCTTCCTGCGCGATCTCGGTGTGGTGATCCCGGCTCAATTCGCGTCGGCGCCGCTGACCTATGATACGGCGACTGGAGCCTTAATACGGACAGGTGCGCTGATCAATCTTCCAGCGGTATTCGTCATTCTAGCGGTGACCATCTTGCTTGTTATTGGGATCAAGGAATCGGCGAACGTCAATAACGCCATTGTCGCCCTCAAACTGGCCATTGTTGTCCTTTTCATCCTTGTGGGAATTTGGTTCATCAGTCCCTCGAACTGGGTGACCCCAAGCAATCCCTTGGGGGCTTTTATTCCTCCGAATGCTGGTCCTGGCCAATATGGCTGGAGCGGCATCGTGACGGGCGCCGCTGTTGTTTTCTTTGCTTATATCGGCTTCGACGCTGTGTCGACCGCGGCCCAGGAAGCGCGGAACCCGCAGCGGGATATGCCGATTGGCATTCTTGGCTCGCTGGCGATCTGCACTTTGCTTTATGTCTTGGTAAGCTTGGTGATCACGGGAATCGTGCCTTTCGATAGGCTGGATGTACCGGATCCGATCGCACTCGGGGCTGACGCGATGGGATTTGGCTGGCTCGCCGCCGTCATCAAATTTGGGGCAATCCTAGGCCTCAGTTCCGTCATTCTGGTGCTCCTGCTTGGCCAGCCGCGGATATTTTATTCGATGGCGCGCGATGGTCTACTGCCCCCTTTTGCGGCGATTGTGCATCCAAGGTTCCGCACGCCCTATATCACGACGCTGATTACCGGCGTGGCCGTCGCGATCATGGCGGGTCTTCTCCCGATCGGTCTCGTCGCCAAACTGGTCAGTCTCGGCACTCTCTTCGCGTTTGCGGTGGTTTGCCTTGGCGTTCTCGTCTTACGGTTCACTCATCCTGAAATTGAGCGTCCCTTCAAGACGCCGGCGGTGATTGTCGTGGCACCGCTGGGCGTGGCTTCGGCAGTCGTTTTGATGTGGAGCCTGCCAAGCGAAACCTGGCTTAGCGTTATCGTTTGGTTCGTGATCGGCCTTGCCATTTATTTCTCTTATAGCCGCCATCACAGTCTCTTGGGAACGACGGGAAGACGTGAAGGCCGGAGTTCGCGGCGTCCATGATTGGTTGCGCGAGGGGTGGATTTTATTGCTTGCCCTTCACCGCTTCGATCAATTGCTTTAGACTGAAGGGCTTCGGCAAAAAGCCGAAATCCTCTCCCTCGGGCAAGTTCTTGGCGAAAGCATCCTCGGCATAGCCGGACACGAAAATGACTTTCGCCTTGACGCCGCGTTTGCGCAATTCGCCGAACATGCTTGGGCCATCCATCTCCGGCATGACAACGTCGGAGACGACAAGATCGATCTTGCCGCCGTTTTGTTCGACGATTTGCAAGGCCTCGATGCCCGAAGCCGCCTGCAAAACAGTGTAGCCGCGCGAGGCGAGGGCACGGGCCGCGAATGCCCGGACCGCCTCCTCGTCCTCGACGAGGAGGATGGTGCCGTGGCCGGTCAGATCGGGGGAAGGCGCGGCTGCTTGTTCGACGGGACGGGATGCATCCGTTTCGGCGGGAATATAACGGGGCAAGAGGATCGTGAAGGTGGTCCCCTCGCCGACGGTGCTCGCGCAAAACACATAGCCGCCAGTTTGTTTCACGATGCCGTAAACCATGGCAAGACCGAGGCCGGTGCCCTTGCCGACTTCCTTGGTCGTAAAAAACGGCTCGAAAATTTTGTCCTTGACCTCCGGCGGGATGCCATGCCCGAAATCCTCGACCTCGATTGCCACGTAATCGGCGGGCACCAGCGCCGTCTCATTATAGCCGCCGCATTCGGCCGCCACCAAATTGCGGGTCCGCAAGATGATCTTGCCGCCCTGTGGCATGGCGTCACGTGCATTGACGATCAAATTGACGAGAACATGCTCGAACTGATTGACGTCGGCTTCGACGAGCCACAGGTCGCGGCCGTGGCGTAACTCGAGATCGATTTTTTCGCCGACGAGCCGGCGCATCAGCATTTGCAGATCGGAAAGAACGTCGCCCAGTTGCAGGACTTGCGGCCGTAATGTCTGCCGCCGCGAGAAGGCGAGCAACTGCCGCACCAGCGACGCCGCGCGATTGGCGTTTTGCTTGATTTGATTGATGTCTCGAAACGACGGGTCGGTCGGGCGGTGATTGGC
>DATJLX010000302.1:0-2767 GCA_035509135.1 Methylocella sp. | reverse complement strand
AAACTGGGGCGGCACCCTACCTTGGGCGTGGAATTTATCCCAATATATGAGCGCTTGCATGAGGTAATGCCTTCATGGAGCGCTGTTCAACGGCTCCCTTTCAAAGATTTTCAAGACGGCCGATTTTATTTGCGGACCGTCCGGGTTGACCTCATGAAGCTCCTCAATCCAATTTGGAAACAAGTCACGGACGAGTTGGACAAGCGACGAACGAACAAGAAATATCTTGAGCTTTATAGGCTCGGCTCAGATGGGAAGCCCCTTCCCGTATCAAAACTGAAGGGGGAGCCACCCATTTAGGGCCATCACCTCGGCAGCGTGGTCCCAAGTTCGACGACCCGCGCCTTGGCCGAGTAATGCGAGGCGTTGCCCCTGCCCGAGCAGGCATCGCGCGCGAACATGATGAGATGATGGGCGCAGAGGCCAACGCTCAGGATCGGTTCGATTTCGCCCCGCTTCAGGCGCCGCAGCATGAATTTCCAGAAAGAGCGCCGGTAGTCGCCACGCACGCCGACGATCCAGAAAAGCCGCGCCAGAATGACAAGACCTTTCCTGATATTGCGCGGCGATAACCGCTGCCGGCTCAGGGGCCGGCGCCGGCGATGGGGCCTTGTTTCCCGCATCTGATATTCGTAGCGGGCGAACACGGCGTCGGGTTGGTAGGCCTTGGCCATGCAGCTCCGCCACATGGCGAGCACATCACCGTATGGCAGCTTGAAGTCCACATTCGATTCGCGCCCCAGAACCTCCTCATCGAGCAGCCGGCCTTCTTGTTGCAAGCGGTCCCAAAGCGGCGTGCGCGGCAGGGCCTGCAGCAGATTGATCGTCGCCATCGGAATTTTGGATTGCTCCAGAAAATCCAGAATCCGCGCGCCCGAATCCCTCGTATCGGTATCAAGGCCAAGAATGATGCCGGAAACGACCTCCATTCCATGCCGGTTGATGGCGGCGACAGCATCGAGGATCGGCACAACCATATTGTGCTGCTTGTCGATCGCTTTCAGCGCCTCGGGCTCGGGTGTCTCGATCCCGCAGAAAATCGTATCAAAGGCCGCCTCGCGCATGAGGCGGAGGATCTCGGGCGAGCGGGCAATGTTGAGCGTCGCCTCGCAGGAAAGGCTGACGGCATAGCCATTGCGCTTTTGCCATTGAATGAGATGCGGCAGGAGTTCCCGCAAGGCACGCCGGTTGGCGACGAAATTATCATCGACGAAATAAACCGAGCCATTGACCCCGCAGGCCAAAAGCTTGTCCAGTTCGCCAACAACCTGGGCGGCTGTCTTGAGCCGCGGAACCCGGCCATAAAGGCCAGGAATATCGCAGAATTCGCACGTATAAGGGCAACCGCTCGAAAACTGGATGCTGCCGAGAAAATAACGGCCGATCTCGGCGAGCTCATAAGCCGGCGCCGGGAAATCGCAGAGGTCGCGGCGGGTGTTCGTTTTTAATATGATCTGCTCGGGCGGCCTTGAAACGTCGCGGGCAAGCATGCCAATCAGCGCGTCCGTCGCATCGCCGAGTTCGCCGATGTGCAGATAATCGAAACCGGAATAGAATTCGGGACAGGCCGAAACCGACGGGCCGCCGAGCACGGTCACCTTGCCTGCGGCATGCGCTCTCTGACAAATATCCGCCATCCGGTGGCGCTGGATGTGCATTCCGCTGACAAACACCGCGTCGGCCCAAGCGAAGTCATCGGCACCCGCCTGGCGCAGGTTTTCATCGACGAACCGAATCGACCATGTCTTCGGAAGCACCGCCGCGATGACAAGCAGGCCTTGCGGCGGCATGAACGCGCGAACCCCATCGGTCAGCGGATAGGCATATTCAAAGGTGCCGAACGAAGGGGCGTAGCGGGGAAACACGCAAAGGATGTTCCGCGCGATTCCCTTTTGCTCGGAGTGGCCGCCGGTGCCCTTGGTCTCGATGTCTTGAGACATGCCTCGCATAGAGAACCCGGACCTTGCGTGACGGCCTTGATCGCCTGCGCCGCCGAAGCGTTTTGCGCAGGTTAGCGGCTTCCGGAAAGAAGTCAAAGCGGGCCTCGCAAGCGATGATTTTGGCCCCGCATCTCCAGCCGGGCGGCAAGGTCTCGATCGGGTAGGCGTGATTCGGCCATGAAAAAACCCGGCCTCGGGAGGCCGGGTTTGGGTTTGTCCGAACGGCCTTGCTGGCGCGCTCAGTATTTGGCGACGACCGGCGCCGGTGCGCCCCAATTGAAGTGATAGTTGATGCCGGCGCGGACGACGTTGCCGTTGAACCGCGTCGAGGCCTGGGAAACGTGTGTCCAGAGCGGTGTGACACCATCCAAAAGCGTGGCAGCACGTATGCCAGCGCTGTAAGTTACATTACCGAGGTCGTAATACAGATATTCGACCTTGGCGCTCCAGTTCGGCAAGAACATCCACTCCACGCCGCCCCCTGCAGTCCAGCCGACGTAGGTGTTGGAGAGGGTGCCTGCCGAGGCAAACAGGCCATTGTCCACGAGCGGCACATCCGCCTGCTGGAAGATGGCGGCGCTCGAGTTGACGCCGCCATAAGCCAGACCGCCCGTTCCATAGACCAATAGAGTCGGGGTTAAGAGCCAGCCGAGACGGCCGCGTACCGTACCGAAATAATTGAGCGATCTCGTCGCGACAAGGCCCGAGATGCTATTTACGCCAGCAGCGGTTGTCGGAAGAATACTAATGGCGCTCGCACTGCTGTGGTTGCTTGCAATGCCCTGGATGTCGGCCTCGATACCAGCAACAAGGCTGTTGTAGAATTG
>DATJLX010000301.1:0-12556 GCA_035509135.1 Methylocella sp. | reverse complement strand
CACCACCTACTGGATGACCATCCTCTATATCGAGGAGCCGGTCGAACTGATCTCCTTCCTGGCCCTCGTCGGCTGGATGTGGAAGACCCGCGACAAGGACGTGGCGAATGTCGCGCCGCGTGAGGAAATGCGCCGTATGTTCAACCTGATGAGCTGGATTCTCGTCTACGGTGTCGCGATTTACTGGGGCGCCAGCTACTTCACCGAGCAGGACGGCACCTGGCATATGACGGTCATCCGGGACACCGACTTCACGCCAAGCCATATCATCGAGTTCTATATGAGCTACCCGATGTATATCGTGATCGGCGTGGGCGGCTTCATGTATGCCCGTACCCGGCTTCCGACCTTCGCCTGCAAGGGCTGGTCGATTGCCTATGTTCTCCTGTTCGTTGGCCCGTTCATGATCTTCCCGAACGTCGGGCTCAATGAATGGGGTCACACCTTCTGGTTCATGGAGGAACTGTTTGTTGCTCCGCTGCACTGGATGTTTGTCTTCTTTGGCTGGTTCTCGCTCGCGGTCTACGGCGTGTCGCTGCAGATCATGGGTCGAGTGGGCGAGCTCTACAAGGGCTATGAGGACGTGATTGGTGCCGAACCGGCTGAATAAGGACTAACCGCTCTGGCGGAGCCCGGCTTCTCGTTCGGCTCTGCCAGGGTTAAGACCTTGGAATCGGAGTTCCAGGGCGTGACATACGCTTTGCTGTTAGGAATAAGCTCAACTGAAATCCGCTCCATTGATCCGGCGCCAGCCATTAGAATTTATGTCCGGGGAGCCAAAAGCAAGACGGAACGCTTCACAAAGTCGAAGCGTGTTTCCCCTCTCCCGTCCCCCGCTGGAGCGACTCCGGCGGGGGAATTTTTTTTTGAAATGATGATAAGGCATTTTGCTACGCAAGACCCTGCCGCCATGGTTGCGTTGGCTTCGCACTCAACAATGATTGATTGCTGGTAGACTCAGGAATAAAATGACGGACTTTGATGAGGGCAAGCAAAACAATAATGTCCGCGCATGGAACTCACTCAGATCAGGCACTTCATTGCGGTCGCTGAGACAGGCGGTTTCACGAAAGGTGCGCAACGCGCCGCGGTATCGCAGCCGGCGATCTCGGCTAGCATCGCAAGGCTAGAAGCGGAACTCGACGTCAAATTGCTCGACCGGCGTCGGTCCCCCGTGGTGCCGACCGCGGCTGGAGCGCGTTTGCTCGAAGCCGGCAAGGAGATTTTGCAGACATGCAACGCAGTGAAGGCCGAACTCAAGACGATCGCCACGCCGAAGCTTTTGAGAATAGGCGTACTGCAGTCGCTCTCCAGCAGCTGCGTCTCCAAGCTGTTGAGCTCTTTCCGGAGCACCAATTTGCAGGTGGCGATCGAGGTGGTCGATGGCAGTTGCGAGCAATTGATCGAATTCCTGGCCGAGCAAGAGCTCGATACGGTGCTGACAATTTTCGAGGGCAAGGAGCTGAAATTCGCGAGCAGGGTGCTTTTTAAAGAGCCATATATGTTGGCTGTTCCAAAAGATCATCGTTTCGCAAAGCGTCAAAGCGTGCAGCTTGCCGATCTGGAAGGCGAGCCTTTGATCGTGCGGACGCGGTGCGACTTTTACCAGGACGTAACCGACCTGCTGATCGCCCGCCGCATAAAAGCGCATATTGTGTATCAAACCGACCAGGATGACAGGGCGCTTGCTCTCGTCGCGGCGGGAATCGGTGTTGCCCTAGTTCCTGCCCATTACGAGGTATCGTCCGTTACGCAGGTTCCGGTTTCGGATTTGGGCATCTCGAGATCGATCGGCCTCCTTTGGTCACGCGAGCGGGAATACGGCGATCTCAAGGAATTCATCTCATTCGCCGAGCGCCATTGCTGGGCGGGATAGGCACGAGAGGCGGCTTGCGCTCGTTTCGGCCACCTATGCTGGATGAGCGAATGGAATTGAGAATGCCGCGATCTCCGAGACCCTGGTTCCAAAAAGAGCCCCGCCTCGCCTCCGCACTGATCTTTCGTCTTGAATTCTTTATGGGATTAGCCCAGCCTTTCCTTGCCGGCCTTATCCTCTCCAAGGATCAAACAGGGACACGACGAAAGCCTTGAGCGCGCCGCATGATCACATAGTCATAATGAGTAAGGGATTGTTACACCTTCATTATTATACCCTATACGGATCGATGAGGGTACGGCCTGTAGCGCGCTGTTTTTCCGGTTGTCTACGAGGATTGGTTGGTGTGAATGGCCTCTTCGATTGGATAATATGCCTTCGATTGAATAAAGTCTTGATTGAATAACGTCTTGATTGGATAAGTGAGATGTTGCCTGGCTTCGGGCGCGGCGATCGGGCGGGATTAAAGCGAGGGAGCTCTTTCAGGCTCGGGCGACATCTTTCCGGCTCAGCCGATATATGGCCAAGGGAGCATTGAAAAAATGGTGTCATAATGGTTTGAATGCCTCAGCGTCAGACCCTCATGTCCAATGAAACTCTAGCGATCGTTCTTGTAAGGCCGGTTTAGCTCAGTTGGTAGAGCAACTGATTTGTAATCAGTAGGTCGAGGGTTCGAGTCCTTCAACCGGCACCAATGAAATCAATCTGTTATAGAACAATCGTAAGTTTCTCTTCACCCTTGGTGACCATATGGTGACCAATAGCCAACGAACTTGGTGGTCGGCGAATCGGTCTAATCCATCTACTATCCACAGATGTCCGATAGCCAAAGGAACCTATGTCGACAAGGGTCAGGACTGTGCGTTCGCCCCGGCGTGGTCAAAATCTATGGTGTGCGCGGCAACAATTCTGATCAGGACTTGCGTTTTCCTCAAGTCAAAGCGATTGCGGGAGTGCGCAACAATCTGAACTTGCGCCAGCAAAAAGCCTGGCCTTTTGGTGTGCCTGACCCACGCATCCTGGCATCTCAAATTGAAACTGTTGCAAAGGCGAACAATTGTCTCAAATTACTGTTCGAGGCAGCGGCACAAAAAAAGCAAAAGCGGTAACAGCATGAGAATGATCGACGATGAACCTCCATCGCTTAGATTCGGACTTGACTTTTAGCGCTGAAGTGCAAATCTCAGCACGATGGCGGATTCTTAGTAACGTGGCGATTCTACTCCAGCATACCTAAAGAATTGTGAATATCCTGACCTACTCTAATGGCAATCAATTCTGATGCCCTAAAGTTTGATGGTGTCGAGCGCTTGAAGAATGTCATCTTTGAGATCCGATAGAGTCTCTAATCCTATGGAAAATCGGATGAGGCCGTCGCTGATGCCGTGTTTTTGCCGCTCCTCTTGTGTGTAAGTCGAATGAGTCATGCTGGCGGGATGCTGGACGAGTGTCTCCGCGTCGCCAAGGCTCACGGCACGGGTCACCAAAGCAAGCCGGTTCATGAAAGCCATGCCTTCTTTCTTACCACCGCGCAATTCACACGCAATCAAACCACCGAAACCCGTCATCTGACGCCGTGCAAGCGAATGAAAGGGCGACTGCGGGAGGCCGGGATAAGAAATCGACGCAATGGCGGGATGCTGTTCGAGCAGCTGGGCGATTGCGAGGGCCGAGGCACAATGCCGTTCCATGCGCAGTTCCAGTGTTTTAAGACCCCTTAGCAGCAGAAATGCGGTTATCGGCGAAATCGTGGCGCCGGTGAAGTAGCGCAGCCCATTCCGCCGGATGCTATCGATCATTTCTTTCCTTCCTGCTACGGCGCCGGCGATCAGATCGCCATGGCCTCCGATGAATTTGGTCGCGGAATGCACTACGAGATCGGCACCCAAAAGGAGGGGCTGCTGCAGGGCGGGCGTCGCAAAAGTGTTGTCGACGATCAGCAAGGCTCCGGCCTGATGCGCCATCCGGCTGATTGCGGCGATGTCGATAATCCTGAGGTTGGGGTTGGCCGGTGATTCGAAAAAGACCAGCTTCGGCGCGCTCTGAGCTATTGCCAATGCGGCCGCATCAAGCTTTGTCAAGTCCGCCACGGTCACCTTCACGCCAAAACGCGTCAGCCCGCGCACGAACAGGACAAAGCTGTTGCCGTAGAGCGTGTGGTCGATGACGACGCGGTCGCCTGCCTGCAGCAAGGTCCAGAGGGCCGAGCTGATGGCCGCCATCCCGGATGCGGCGGCAAGGCCAGCTTCGGCGTTCTCGAGACTGGCGATACGTTCCTCGAAGAGGGCTTGGGTGGGATTACGCGTTCGCCCGTAGACATAGCCTTCCCGCTCACCCCGAAAAATTTCTTCGCCCGCTTCCGCCGACTCGAAGGTATAGGTGGAGGTCATGAAGATGGGCGGCGTCAAGGCACCCGATACATCGGCGGGCTTATGGCCGATGTGAATGGCCCTAGTTGCGAAGCCTCCTTTGGTTCGGTTTGTGGAATCGCGTTTCATTCGCTCTTAAGGCTCCGCTCCGTTTTTTCCCATCTCCCGCCGGGCTTCGGCGAAGCATCGGCGATGCGCATGCGCGCATCAGCGATCGTGAACGCCTCGCCATGGGCAATGATGGGATTGAGGTCTAACTCGGCCAGCCAGGCCGCAGCACAAAACCAGTGCGACAGAGCGGCGATCAATTGTGCCAGCCGAAGCGTATCGAGCGGCGGGCTGCCCCGGACTCCAGCCAGCAGTTTGCGGCCCTTCAATTCATCCAGCATGGCCAACGCTTCATCGGCGTCGATCGGCGCCAAGCGCAGAGCCACATCTTTCAGGGCTTCGACCCAGATGCCTCCAAGGCCCGCCATCACAATTGGTCCAAACAGAGAATCACGCCGGGCCCCGACGATAAGTTCCACGCCCGGTCCCACCTGGCTCTGCAAAAGCGCTGGGCCCGGACCCAGCCGGTTACGGAAATCCTCGAATGCCTCCATGACGGCGGCACCGTTCTGAAGATTGAGCCGCACCGCGGCCGCCTCAGTCTTGTGCACGAGACCGGGGCGCTCGGCCTTGAGGACCACCGGAAATGGCATCTTTTCCGCCGCCGCCGCCGCTTCGCCGGCGTCCGGAACCAGCGCCCAGTGCGCGACCGGGAACCCCGCCTGCTGGAGCAAGGTGAATGCTGTTGCTGAGGTCACCCAGCCTGCGTCATTCGCCGATGCGGGAAAAGGAACGGATGTCTCGGCCCAGAGCGGAGGCCGGGATCGCGCCGGACTTAACGCCGTAGCTGCGAGAACCGCTGCTGTGGTGGCAGACCAAGCGTGACATGGAATTCCCGCCGCTAGAAGCTTATCGCGATTGGCGGCCGCCGACCTCGGCGCCACCCAGCAGACGTGGATCGGCTTTAACGAGCCCCTCTGCCGCGCCCGCCTGATTGCCGCGATGATGGCGTCGGCGACCTCCGGCATGAGCGCCGAACGCTGCAACAGAATGGGGACCACAGCGTCCACTTCTTCCGAATTCATGAGAGCGTCGATTGCAGCCTCGTACATAACGGCGAAGCGACCCCAGTCGGTCGTCACATCAATGGGATTGACGGCAGATCCGTGAGGCGGCAGGTAGCTTGCGATCGCCCCCTGCAAGCCCGGCGACAGTGCCGGAACCGCGAGACCCTTCGCCTCGAGAAGATCGGTCAGTTCCACGCCGGTGCCGCCGGAGTTGGTGATGATCCCGACATTCCGGCCGCGCAAGGGCGGCTGCTTATCCAAAGAAGCCGCCACGTCGAGAAGCGCCAATCCATCTTCGACCACTTGCATCCCGGCCTGCCGAAATGCCGCGAAAGTGACGGCCACATCGCTGGTAAGGGCCGCAGTGTGGCTCGCTGCGGCGCGTTGAGCGCTCGGATGGCGCCCAGTCTTCAAAACTACGATAGGTTTTTGCGTTGTGACGGCCGTTGCCACATCAAAGAGTCGGCGACCGTTCCCGATCGATTCGAGCAGCATGGCCACGACCCGCGTCTCCGGGTCCCGACCCAGATATTCCAGCAGATCGGCCTCGTCGAGATCGGCCTTATTGCCGAGGGCGGCGATCTTGGCAAAGCCAGAGCCATCCTCCAACGAGCGAGAGAACGCCGCCATGCCATAAGCACCGCTCTGAGTGATTAGGGAAATTCCTCCACGGTTCGGCAGGCCAATGGATAGCGACGCATTGAGGCCGCAAGTGGTATTGATCACACCGAAGCAATTCGGGCCAAGAAGCCGCACGCTTCCTGCAGCTGCGGCGTGCACCACGTTGCGTTGCTGCGCGGCGCCATCTGGCCCACTTTCGGCGAAGCCGCCGCTGATGACCACAGCGACAGGGACTCTCGCCACGCCGCAATCCTCTACGATGCGTGGAACCGCTTCGGGGGGCGTGACGATGATGACCAAATCAACTGGCTCGGGTACAGCCGTCAAGCAAGGATAAGCTGGGCAGCCAAGGATCTCGCCAGCCGTTGGATGGATTGCGACGACCTCGCCCGCGAAGCCCGCCTCGCCTGCTGTTAGATTGCGCAGGAACAATGACCCAGCTTTGCCTGGGGATGCCGAAGCGCCGACAACGGCCACTCGGTGGGGCGTGAATAATGCTTCTTGCCAATTTGTCACGACATTCCCTCAACAGCCGCGGTAAACAGGCTCGGGGTTCCGCCTGTGTGGAGGAAGAGAGCGGCATCCGCGTCAGCGAACTGACCTTGCGAGAGCAGCTTGCAATAACCGGCCATCGCTTTTCCCGTGTAAGTAGGATCGAGGAAAACTCCTTCGGCACGCGCCGTGGCAGCAATGGCAGCCTGTCCTTCCGGCGTTGGAAGACCATACCCGTCCCCAAGAAAACCGTCGTGGACGATGGCTTCGACACTATGAAGATTTGGGGGGTAATCGATCATGGCGGCTGCCTCGGCAGCTAAGCTTAGAGCCCGGGACCACACTTCTGCTGCCGGGCGGCTGACGGTTACCGCTTCGAGACGCCAGGGAGCGCCAAACAAGGCCGTGCCCAAGAGCCATCCGGCGAGCGTCGCCGCCCCGCCCACGGCCATGATGACGACTTGTGGTTCGATCCCAAGATGCCGGCATTGATCGAGAGTCTCGCGAACGGCCAGAGCATGCGCAAGGGCGCCGAGGGGGCAGGCGCCGCCGCGCGGAACGCAGTAAGGTTTGCCCCCCTTCGCCCGAATCAGGGCGGCGGTGGCCTCGATGCTACCATCGACCGAGGCCCGATCAGGATCACGCGTGAACCTTATCTCCGCTCCGAGCAGCCGTGTCAGCGAGTGGTTTCCCTCGACACGCGCCGGCTCCACGCCCCAATAGATAGCGACACAGTGCAATCCCGCGAGCGCCGTCACGCCGGCGCTCGCCCGGACGTGGTTGGACAAAGGGCCGGCGCCGGTCACAAGCGTGTCGGCACCTTCGCGCAACGCATCGGCTACGATGAGATCCAGCGAGCGAACCTTGTTGCCGCCAAACGCCACTGGTAGAAGATCATCGCGCTTGAACCAGAACTCCGGTCCTCCGAGCGTCGCCGACAGACGTGGGGCGAGAGTAAGCGGCGTGGGGTGGGTGATAAGTGCCAACCGCGGCATGGCATCCAACCGGGCAATCCAGTTGCTCATCGCTCGCAACCCCGTCGCTGCATCCCCAGGACGCGGTCGACCAATGCCTGACATTGCCCGATTTGAGCATCAGCGGTAAGCAGAAGATCGAGCTCCTGCTTGGTCAAGTGAGAGCAAATGTCTCGGTCTCCCGCAATAGCGATGGCGAAGGGCTGGCCATCGCGTCGCGCCGAGGCCGCCAGCCGTTGAACCAAATGTTGCGCTGTCTGCTTGCCGACGTGCGAGGCAAGTGCAAGCATCACACTTTCCGACAGCAGGTAACCATCAGATGCCTCTACATTAGCGCGCATGCGGTCGGCCGATACTTCCAGCCCTTCAAGAAGGGATGCGAGCAAGGCAAGGGCCTTGCCTGCCGCCATGGTCAGCTCCGGCACCACATGCCATTCTACCTTCCAAGATCTGCCATCGCGCTCGTGGTCGTGAACGAGGCCCTCGGCAAGAAGCCCGGCATTGGCCCGCACCACGCGGGCCAGGGTTCCGAGATGCTCGGCCACCTCCGGGTTTCGCTTATGTGGCATGGTGATGCTGCCGATTCCTCCGGGCAGCTGCCGTTCGCGCAGTTCCCCGATTTCGTCGCGCTGCAAATTATAAACTTCATGGCCGATCCGATCGGCGGTTCCTGTGGAAAGCACGAGAAGATGCGCCCATTCGGCGAGGATGTCCCGGCTTGCCGTCCACGAGATGTCTGGCTCGCGCAGATCGAGGCGCCCGAAAAATTGCTTCTGCACCGCGAGCGACTTCGGCCCCATCGCCGAAAGACTACCGACGCCACCACAAAGCTGACCGATATCCAGCCGTTGAGCGGCCTCGTCGAAGCGTTGCCGATGACGGCGCAACTCGGCGAGCCAACCTGCAACCTTAAAGCCAAAGGTAATCCTCAGACCCTGCTGCCCGTGCGTTCGACCGGCCATAGGCGTATCACGATGGCGGCGGCACAGTTCCGCCGCCACCGACATTGCGCGCTCGATGTCAGCTAGGAGCAGGCCGCGCGCCTCCCGCAATGTCAGCATGAGCCACGTATCGGTAATATCTTGGACGGTAGCGCCGAAATAGAACCATTCTCCGCCAGTTCCCGAGCAGCGCCGGGTGACGGCGGCGATTAGGCCGGCTGTCGAGTGGCGGGTTGCTTCGTATCCATTGCGGCACTCCGCTAGAAAGGCTTCATCGACCTCGATTGAGCGGCACGTCGCTTGGATGTCCAGGGCAGCGTCTTCCGGAATGATTCCATGTTCACCCTGCACGTCCGCCAGCAAGGCGAGCAAATCGAGCCAGCGGCGTGTTCGCGGCCTATCGGCGAACAAAGCCCGCATCTCAGGCGTCGCCCACGCACCGCCATAAATTGCCGAACCGAACGACCATTCTGTCATCAGGCAACCCCAGCAAACGACTCCGCCTCGGCGCCGAGATGGCGCAGAGCGGCCTCCCGGCGTGCACGTCTGACCTCGAAGCCCCGGCGATGCTCGCCAATAGAATCGGTCAATGTGGTTGCCATCGCAGCAACTTCTTCGGGGGCCGCGCCGCCAATGTCCGATCGCGCCGCGATGCACGTGACCAGATCGAACGCTGAAGCTAGAAGTTCATCGGTAACACTATTGGCGGGAATCCCAGCGGACCGCAGCCCATCGCTGACGTCACACACCGTCACTTCGGCGAGACTGCGCCCACTCTCTTCCAGCGTTCGAAGAAGACGGCCCACAACCCCATGCGCCGCCCGATAATCGATGCCGGTTGCTAGCATCAAGCGCTCGGCGAGATCGGAAGCGCAAGTTGAGCGATCGTCCAAAGCCACGAGGGCACGGACTTCGTCGAAGCTAAGCCCCTCGATACATTCTGCCATCAAACAGGCAATTTCAGCGACCGAGCGCACTGAGTCTGGCACTGCTTCGTAGACGAAAAGGCGGTTGTCCATTTGGCCCGACGGTGTCCTTGAAGCGGCAGCGATCCCGGCCTGCGCACCAATCAACCGATTGGCCGTGGCTCTAACGAAGGCCAGCGCAAAGGGATTGCGCTTTTGCGGCATGATTTTGCTGGCTCGCGCATGACGGTCGGCCAATTTGACGAACCCAAATCCGGCAGAAGAGAAGATTATCAGATCCTCCGCCAAGCGATCGAGATTTATGGAAGCAGTCGCCGCGACGGCGGCGGTTTCGAGCGAAATATCTGCTTGCCACATGGCATCGCGGGCATGGCGGACCGGCTGGCGAAAACCAAGCCTATCGGCCAGTTGGCGGCGGTTCTGCGTTGTTACCGAGCCATTCGAACTGCCGATGCCAGCCGGGCACGCGTCGGCCCGGTCATAAATAGCAACAACCCGATCGAGGTCGCGCAGTATTGGCCAAGCGAAGGACTGAAGGTAGTGGCCAAAGGTGGTCGGTTGGGCCGCCTGTAGATAGGTAAAATCGGGCATCAATGTATGGCGATACTGCAAGGATGCAGCATTGAGGACCAAAGCCATGCCTGCCAGCGCCTCGCCCAGACCCAGAAGTTCGTCGCATAGAGCCAGATGATAGGCTGTTGTCAGAGCTTCACGCCGCGCCCGGGCGGCGCCCAACCAGCCCACCGTGGCAGTTCGTTCGGCTAGCCAAGCCTCCCTATTGGTATAGAGGTCTCCATAAGCGGCAGTCGGCACGAATGAAGAAGGCGTGTTGTGGAGGGCTAGAAGGGCCGCAATTAAGGCACGGGCGTCATCACGCGGGATAACGCTTTGCTCGGCAAGAGTCATCGTATGGGCAAGATCGACCCATCCGATTGCCTTGGTCAGGCCTTTCTGGGCATGCAGCTCCCGGCCAAACGCTATGTCAGCGAGGCGTTCCGAAGGCTCCTCCATCAGCCGCTCCCCGACCTCAAGGACAGCGGCTGGGGAGGTGCTCTGGCTCGGGCTGGTTGGGCTCACTGCTCTCTCCGGGTGAGATGGATCGCCGGGGCGTCCTCGATTCGCGCCGGGTCCCAGCGGCCCGCATCGCGGGATTGACTGGCAATGGCCGAAAAGGTTTCGAAACGCAGACCGCAGCGCAAGGCCTCAAGAGCCAGGCACTCTTGTGGAGCTATGTTGCCGAGGCTAACGTTGGCGCCGAAGCGGCACACCAGATAGGCTTGCTGGGCCCGCAGCGGCGCCTCCCAAATAAGGCGAGCAGCCGCTTCGCCGACCAAACGCGTGATCTCATCGAGAAGGCCGGTCCGAATCTTGCCATGCTCGTCGTAAATGCCGACCCCACAACCGGAGTCCCGGCCCTCGACAATCACCGATGAGGCACCCCAAGCCAAGTCTTGCAAAACCTGCGCGGCGAGCTCTTCGGCACTCGGTTGACGGGCTGGATCCTTGCAGCCGGCCTCGGTGATGGGGAGAAGCCTGGCGTCCCGGGCACAGTCGATCATCCGCCGGCGCCGGTCCCCCGGTACACCGATAGTTCCTTCCGAAATCTCGACAGCGCCGAAACCCAGCTCTTTCGCTCGTTTCATGAATACGCGGCAGTGCTGCTGGACAACAGCCGCCTCCAGCAAGGTACCGCCCGGATAAGTCAGGACGTCGCGCGCATGGAGCAGGGCCAGCTTCTCCTCGAGGACCTCGAGTGGCATCAATGCCGAGGTGCCGAAGCCGAATTTCCAATGATCGATATGGTCGCCCGCCAGCGCCAGAATGTCGCGTAGAGCGGAAACGCCAAGACCGCTGTCAATGACCATCGTTATGCCAGTCGTTCGCGGGCGGCGGAGCCTCCGGTTGACGATCGCGTCGAGTGACCAAACACCCTCCCATGGCGATTTAAATCCGGCCGATGTCATGCGACAGCTCCCTCAATGCCCGTTCGATCATCGAGAGGTTCGCTCCCCAGGGAACGACCATGACCTCGCCCTCGCGCTCGATGTCGAATTCCCAAAGACAGCACTTCAGGATCGTCGGCTCCTCCCGAGAGCCCGCAATGAGGCGCGGGCAGATTTCAACACGTGGTGGCTCATCGCCATAGTAGTGGCGATGGAATTGCAGGCTTCGCTCGCATCCTATCAGCGTCCAGTCTTGGCGCACGGCAGGCCGCTCATCGAGGTAGTAAATCGGTGCTTGAAGGCCTTCGAGACCTCCCGACCGGCAAGGAACTAGGAACGCAGGAGCGGATATGCCTCGAACAAGCTCTTTTAGCTCTATCCGTTCGAGCAACGGAATGATCGGAGGCAAATCAGCATAGCTCAGAACGTGGCAGACCAAATCGAAAAGCTTCGGAGGCTCAGGCGGCGCGACTTCCACGACATTGAGGAAAAAGGGATTCGGGTGATGGATGAAATTGACGTGATCGTATTTTCCCTCACAGATGAGGGTCCGGTCCTTCCCAATGCCGTGGCGAGCCGCCAAGGCAGCAAGCGCTGACCGGTTAGCACAATCCGTCTGCGGGTCGCGCACATAAAAACAAGTATCGGGAAGAGCCAACACCTCCACATGCTCAATCGGCGCAAAAAGGGGTTCCCGATCGGCCGCATCGACTGCGATGACCGCAAGCGATCCATCGGGCGCCTTCAGGACAATAAATTCGGTTCGGCGATAAGTCTCCCGCCCAAGGAAATGGCTGGTGATTCCATCTGCCGTCAAAGGGCCAGGGTAGGCTTGGACGCTGACCCCCCGGTAGGGGAGAGGAACCACGTTGAGCCGGTCTTTGAACAGCGGACGGGAGGATGTGGGATCGGGTGCTAATACGCCCGCCGATGCAGGCATGAGACATACCTCCCTCACACTTATGGCCCTTTAGCTCTAGGCAATCGAGAATCGGCGCCGAATATCCTCGGCACTTAGCTCCTTCTCATGCACCTTGAGTGGATCGAGCCGCCGGATGAACTCTACTACCGATTCATCCGGCGGCGGGATAATTTCGATCTCACTGGCAAGACTTGGCTTGAATCTTGTGTTCTTCAGAATGTCCTCGACCGAGGTGTCGGGATAAAGGGCCTTCAGCCGCATGTGGCCATCCTCATCAAAATCGAATACGCCAAGTTCGGTCACCAGCCATTGTGGGCCGTGGCCGTGATGTCCGAGGTCTCGTCTCGGCTTACCATCTGATGTGCGATGGCCGAGAT
>DATJLX010000300.1:0-10301 GCA_035509135.1 Methylocella sp. | reverse complement strand
TTCTTCAAAAGCCCGACCGCGCCCGTGGCCGTGCCGCCGGTGGCGATGAGATCATCGACCAGAATCACCCTTTCGCCCGGTACCACGGCATCGTCGTGCATTTCCATCTCGTCGAGGCCATATTCGAGCGAATAGGCGATCGACACCTTGGTGTGGGGCAGCTTGCCCTTCTTGCGGATCGGCACAAAGCCCGCCGAAAGCTGATGCGCGACGGCACCGCCCAAGATAAATCCGCGCGCTTCTATTCCGGCGACTTTGTCGATCTTGGTTCCGGCCCAAGGCTGCACCAATTCATCGATCGCCCGGCGAAACGCCCGCGCGTCGCCAAGCAGGGTCGTGATGTCGCGGAACAGGATGCCTGGTTTCGGGTAATCGGGGATCGTGCGGATCGCCGCCTTGAGATCATCCATCATGATTGATTGACTCGTTGCAGGATCGCCTCCAATTTTTTTAAAAGCACAGGGTCGCGGGCCGCGGGCGCGGTCAGCAAGGAATGGTCAAGCGCATGGTCGGACCCGATCGGGCAGGCTTCATGCTCGGCGGGAAAGTCACGCAACAAGCGGGCCAAGAGTTTGGCGGCATTGCCGGCGTTGGCGTCGACGACCCGGATGACCGAGGCGACATCGACATGATCGTGCTTGGGATGCCAGCAATCGAAATCGGTGACCATGGCGATGATCGCGTAGGACATCTCCGCCTCGCGGGCGAGCTTGGCTTCCGGCATCGCGGTCATGCCGATGACATCGCAGCCATTGGCCTTGTAGGCGAGCGATTCGGCGA
Organism: Methylocella sp.; assembly: GCA_035509135.1. Lineage (GTDB taxonomy): Bacteria > Pseudomonadota > Alphaproteobacteria > Rhizobiales > Beijerinckiaceae > Methylocapsa. Next base: position 9,521 of record DATJLX010000300.1, on the reverse strand, counting down.
GCGAGGAAAATTGCGGGCCTTCGATGCAGACATAGGTCCCGCCCTTGACAAAAGCGATCTTTTCGGCGGCGGCGGCGGCGGCGATCCTTTGTTGCAGCAAGGGCGCGACCGGATGCGCCATCGAGACATGGGCCACGCAGCCATTGCCGAAAAACGAGCTTTCCCGCGCATAAGTCCGGTCGATGAACTGATCGGCGAGCACGAAAAGCCCCGGATAAAGCTCCGGCTTGAAGGAGCCGCAAGCGGAAACCGACACGATGTCGGTCACGCCGGCGCGTTTCAGCGCATCGATATTGGCGCGATAATTGATGCCCGATGGCGACAATGGATGACCGCGCCCGTGACGCGGCAGGAACACGGCGTCCGTCGTCCCGATCCGGCCGAAGTGAAGCGCGTCCGAGGCCTCGCCCCAAGGCGTCTTGACCCGCTCCTCGCGGATGTCCTCGAGCCCCGGCAGATGATAGACGCCCGAGCCGCCGATGATGCCGATGATCGCCTTGGTCATGCCCTTTTCCTTTTCTTAAGCGCTGCAGTATTCACCGGTCGGGTCCATCGCGCAAGCCGATCTGGAGCGCCGGCCGCCAGGCTTCGCCAGAGCCGTCGCGGTCTTGTTACTCCTCTCACCTGTCGCCACACCCTATCTTTGCGTAACAAATGGGTTTCTCCGCTCGTATTACGGGATGGAGCGGGCAGGCAAGGACAAAGAGCATGTTGATACGCCGCCGGAAGGGCTGGGAAATCGCCGAGGGCGAGGCGACGCCCGAGCCTGTGTTTTTCAAGCGCCGCGATGTCCTGAAAGCCGCGGCCATCTGGCCTGCCGCGGCGGCTTTGAGTGCCGTGCCCGCCATTGCTGATTCGATCAGCGATCCATCGAGCCCGCTCTACCCGGCCAAGCGCAACGAAAAATTCGTCCTCGACCGCGAGGTGACGCCGGAGAGAATCACAGCGCATTACAATAATTTTTATGAATTCGGCATGAGCAAGGACATAGCGGCGGCGGCCGAATCGCTCAAAACCCGGCCATGGACCTTGAAAATCGATGGCCTGGTTGAAAAGCCGCAGGAAATCGCGATCGACGATCTTGTCGCCGCGATGCCGCTTGAGGAACGGCTCTACCGGCACCGTTGTGTCGAAGCCTGGGCAATGGCGGTGCCTTGGACGGGGTTCCCTTTGGCGGCGCTGCTTGCCCGGGCAAATCCGCTAGGCGCCGCCAAATATGTCCGGATGGAAACCTTTCTCGACCGGATCGCGGCGCCGGGCCAGCGGCAATTCTGGTATCCCTGGCCCTATGTCGAGGGTCTGACCATCGAGGAAGCGGGCAACGATCTCGCCTTTCTGGTGACCGGCGCCTATGGGAAGCCGCTTGGCAAAAGCTTTGGCGCGCCATTGCGTCTGGCGGTGCCTTGGAAATATGGATTCAAATCCATCAAGTCGATCACCCGCATCTCGCTGGTGGCGGAACGTCCCAAATCCTTCTGGGAACATTTGCAAGCCTCCGAATATGGCTTTTGGGCCAATGTCAATCCAGCCGTGCCGCATCCCCGCTGGAGTCAGGCGACCGAAGAGGTGCTGGGCACGGCGCAGCGCCGTCCGACCCAGATTTTCAACGGTTATGGGGAATTCGTCGCCGGGCTTTACACGAAAATGGAAAATGAGCCGCTTTTCATGTGAGTGTCACTTCACTGAAAAATGGATCTTTCGGCTGCGCGCATAAATCTGAACGCCATCGGCGCTGAACTTCTCAAGCCATATTGGCGCCCGGGAATTGCTACCCTTGCGCTACCCATATTCATGGTATAGCTTCCGCCTGCGGGGTTCACAATTCATTGCCTATTGGCCGGTCGAGGAAACCGTGTGACCTCCCGCGATTTGGAGGGAACAGATGATTAAAAAAGGCTTTTTACTGATCTTTGGTATCACGCTTTGCTCGCCCGCGCTCGCGGATGATGGGAATGGGTACGGATGCGGAATACCGGCGAACACTGTCACCAAAATTCAAAACGAACTTGCATCTGTCGTCACGCTGAAAAATGGCGGCATTTTCGGCGTTGGCGGCCTTTTTCCGACGTCACAGAATTTCATGTGGTCCGCGGTGGTGGACCGGCAAGGCAGGCTGTGCTCCGTGATCAGTACTGGCGATGCGTGGCCGGGCAGCCGTGAGATTGCCATCGCCAAAGCCGGCACGGCCAATGATTTCAGCAACGCAAGCTTGCCCCTCTCCACGGCCAATCTCTATGCCGCCACTCAGCCGGGCGGCTCGCTCTGGGGCCTTAACAATTCCAACCCCTTCAACCCGGATTTCCTCGCACCAGGCTCAGGCAAGAACCAGTTCGCCGGGGGCATCATAACCTTCGGGGGCGGCGTTCCTCTCTATCAAAACGGCAAAGTCATCGGGGGATTGGGAGTCAGTGGCGATAGCTCCTGCGCCGATCACGTCATTGCCTACCGGATGCGGCGGGCCGCCGGCTTCGCGCCAACGATTCCGGGGGTCGGCTATAACAATACCGACAATATTCTTTATGCTCCGGCAACCACCCCGCCGACACCACCGACCGGCTTTCAGCAACCCCACTGCTTCCCGGGTCAGGATCTCGACCCAGGCGCGATTTAACGGCAGCCTCAAGCGGCATGATGGCGGCAATGCCATCATGCCCAGAATTTGGCGCGGGCTACGTGCAGAAGAGCGGTTTTCCCTGATCCGGCTCAAAATTCGTGGTTGAGCCTGCCAGCCAGCGCAACGGCCGGCGGTGGTCTTGGGGGCAGCAGCGGCGCCGCCGCCATACCGGGAGACGGAGCCGGAGTTCCAGGGGTTGGCAGAGCCAAGACCACCGTCTGGCTGTCTTTCTCAAGTGTCATGGTCCGCAAATCGACCGAACGTAAAGTCCAGCCGGAGGCTGCTTCACCGACATAGAGACGAACCAGATTTTTTGATGCCGAGTCGAAAATAAGCGCGACATTTTGCGGCTTGCCAATGGCGGTGCCCACCAGTGTGAAATGCGGCTGTTCCGGTTGGGCTGGCGGTGGAGGAGGCGGCGGCGCCTCGGCAACGGGCATGGGCGGCGGCGGCGTGGGCGGCCGCCGGGATGCGGAAAAGATCGGCCGTTCCCGCGTGGCGGGTAGGGCGCTCAGGGGAACGCCCCAAAGCGGATTGCCGCCCGGCGGCGGCGCGTGCTGATCCGGGTTTTGGCCCAGGGCTTGGTGTTGTTCCCTGGCCAGGCTGGCCCGATCCGCGTCCGGCCCTTGCGGGCTCCCCCCGGCGGCTGCCTGGCCGAAAGCTCCATTCAAGGAAAAACTCGCCGCCAATGCCGCCAACACGCAAGTGCAACGCCTCATCATTTGCTCATCTGCCATTTCCCCGATACATCAATTTGTACGTGCATCCGGCGTTTTTCTGTTCCGTGTTCTATTCTGCCTTCCGATTGCGGCATTTGTACCACGAGTTGATCAATAAATAAAAACGGCATTCCCGTTTCTAATTCATAAAGCAATGGCTGCAAATTGCTTTGCTCTATGTCGCAATTCGTAGAAAGGCTCAGATAACCGGGCCTCGCCTCGGTGCCTTGCAAATCGACCTGCGAGGACAGCACATTGCCGCCCGCCTCGTTGATGGCGTCAACGACCCGTTGCTGCAGCGCCGCACCAGCCTGTGTCACAGTCCGCCCTCCAAGAAACGGCGAGCCGGACTTCTCTAGACCAGCGGCGAGGCCGGCCGCTGGCTTACGGCCTTCGATTTGGTCGAGCAAATCTCTGGCGGCCGCATAGTCAGCGTAATCGCCAGCAAGATTCGCAAGCGCAAGCCAGGACACGGCGGCGAGACCCAAAAGGAGCGCCGAATATCCCAAAAGCGGCAAGGCATGCGAGCGGGTAAAAAGCTTTTGGATCGGATGGGCAGGGTCAAAAAGATTCATCACAGGCCTGGCGTGTAAACCGGCTCAATATGAGCCTCGATGTGAAAATGCTCGCTCGGCTCCGATGCCGATCGCGTTGTCGGGGCAAAAAAGACCGCCCGGCTAAAATGCGAGCTTTGTTCGATGAGGCGGATCAAGGCCGGGGCATCCTTGGTCATGCCAACAAGCTGCATCTTGTCGCCAAGGATTCTGAGTTCGCTCAGATAAGTATCGTCCGGCAGAAGCTGCGATAAGGCTTCGATGACAATGACGCTCGATGGGGTTTGATGTTTCTGCCGCTCCAAATCGCGCACTCCTTCGCTCGTCCTGTCGAGGAGTGCGGCGCGGTGTTCTGTGATTCGGCGCGACAGATCCGCCTGCCATGATTCGAAGGTGCCGCCAATGACGGCATTCGCCGCGATGGACACGGAGGCAAGCGCGCCGCCGCCCGCAACAATGCCGATCAGGACGCGCCGGACGCGGGGCAAGTCCGCCGCCTGCTTGGACTTTTGCTCGCATATTTTGATGGCCGCATGGTCTGCTTCCGGTTGCGGCAAGGCGGCCGATATGGTGACAGTATCGGCGCCAAGATCGGCCAGCGCGCTGATGAAAGGCGCGATCAGCGTGCGGGCCGTCGCGGCGATGGTCACTTCTATGCGGTCATTGGCCGGATCGATCGAGGACTGCCAGCCGAAGGCGGCCTCCGCCGCGCTCCATGGCGTCAGGCGATCGATCTGTGCGCGGACAATTCCTTCGAGAAAATCCAGCGCGCGGCGCGGCAATTCAAGGGGCCGGAATATGAAACGTTTGGGTTGCAAAACGAGTTCGACATGCGCGCCGCGCAGGATGCCGCCAAGTTTTTCCGCAACGGCGGCATCGACACCCTTTCCAGTGAATTGGAACGGCTGGCCGAGCAAGTCCTCAACCTCTTCTTGTCCCGTCCCTTGCAGGGTGAATGACCCGTCTTGCTGTTCGACGAACGCGACACGCGGCCTTGTGCGCAGGGATTCCCGGCCATCAAGGATCGTCACCGCGACACGGTCGATCCAGCGGGAACACGCTTCGACAATTGCGTGATAGGAGGTCATTTCAACTCCCTTCTCGATCAGACGGGACCATCGAAATCGTCGTGCCAGGCGAGGACGCGGTAGGGATCCTTGCCATTCTCCATGATGAGGAGGACGACATCGGCATTCACCTTCCGGCCCGTTTCGAGGGTCATTTGCATGGCGGCCCGGACTGCCTTGCGTCCGCCAATGGCGACATTGGCCCGCGCGGCCCCAAGCAGGCTCAAGACGGCCTGTGGATTTTGCGGATCCCGCCGCTTCAGAATATCGCTGATCGTATCCGGATTCATATTGGGCAAGGCAGCGATGACCTCGGGCGCCGCCTCATTGATGTCGATCTCCGCTCTGCCATTGAAAATGGTCACGAAAGGAAGGGCGGCGTCCACGAGCGCCGCCGGCATTCCTGCCACGAGCCGCAATTCCGCGGCGTTCTGAAAGGGCGCCTGCCGCGGTTTGTACTGCAAGCCCGCATCCCTATAGGCATCGGCTTCCGGGTTTTTGTTGCCAGGCGGCGGTTTTGTCCGCCAGCCGATGATGCGATCCGCGAAAGTATCGGCATCAGCGGGTTTTTCGCCGAGCGCGACAAACAGCCCGGACAGCAAGGGCTTGGGTGCCAGGTTGAGATCGATGCGCGCCCCCTCGGAATGGAATTCCACGGAAATCTTTGCCCCGCCAATCTGGAATTCGAAGGCGCCCGAACTTGGCCGCGACACATCGTCGAAACCAATCAGCCGGTAGGCCGTGAGTTCGAGCCCGGCGGTCGCCAAGGCCTGCGACTGGAGCCTTTGGTCGTACATCCGCGCCGACATCGCCGTGTTGGCAATATAAACCGCGTAGACGGAGGCGAGCGCCGCCAGGGCGGCGAGAATCCAGAGAACGGCGACGATGATAAAGCCGTCCGCGCCGGGCGCGGCTTTGCGTTCGGGCCGGCGCATGAAAAGACGCTTTAGTTTCGCTTTGCGGAGTTTTCCCAACCCGGATTCCTTCAAGACCAATTCTTCATGCGTATCGACTTCTCCTCCTCGGAATACTGTGATTGCTGTCATGGAGGAACCCCGTTGCGCGCACGCACCGGCCTTAAGTGATCCCTGGCCGCCCGTTAATGAGAGATCACTTCAATAGTTTGATCGAATTGAGATCACTATTAATATTCTTATTGGTTGCGGCCGGCCGGCGCGCCCTCACTTCGATCTGGATGATCACGCGGATCGCTGTTGGCTTTTGCCTACCATCCTGCCATGCGACTTTCCAGACATGATCGCTTCCGCCGCATGTCGGCGCTTGACCTCGTTGCAATTAAGGATATTCATTAATTTATAAACAAACTCATCAATTTGAACGCCCAGTGGAGGAATTTATGCGGCTGCTCTTTCTTGTGCGTGGCCTTTTTCCTTCCCTGATGAAAGCCGTGGTCAGAGGGGCGATCGCGCTGCTGCTCGCCGGAGTGCTCACGACTGCGGGCGCCGGTCTGGCCCAGGCCGCCTATGCGCCCGACAAATGCCCAACCACCGGAATTTTGGGTCCCGGCACAGGCAATGATCTGTTGATCGACACGGTCTGTCACGTGGGTGGCGGCACCTACAGCTACGCCAATGTCAATATTGTCAACGGCGGCTCGCTTATCTTCGATGAAAGTGCACGTACCCTCAATCTGCGGATCGACTTTTGGGCCAGCGCGATCCTCGTGGAATATGGGGGCAGCTTGATGGCCGGCTCTTCCACTGGCACGCCATTCGGCACCTATGGCGGGCGGCTCACTATTCATCTTTATGGCGCGGACCAAGGCACCAGCGGCATCGGGATCACATGCAAGTCAAACTGGACCGAGGCCAACCCCTCGCCAAATCCCCCGTGCGGCATCCCAACCGCAGTCTGGAACGCCAACGGCATGCCAGTTTCCCTGCCGGGCGGCAGCTTGAAAGTGCCCCAATATACCGACATTTTCTATCAGTATGGTGCTTTGCCCTTTGATGATAAAGTCGATCCCGTAACCAACAGTGTAGGGTACTTCGGCTATAAAGTGCTCGCCGTTTCCGAAGGCGGCACGCTGCAGCTTTTCGGCAAGAAGGGGGCATATTACGGCACCCCTGATCTTGGCCCGCAAAAATCAGGAACGAGCTGGGTCCGGCTCCAGGGGACGATCCTACCCAAGGCGACGAGCCTCACAATCCCTGGTCAGGTCGACTGGCAAGAGGGGGACCACATCGTCGTCACCACCACCGACTACCTGCCCAACCATTCCGAAGAATTGGTCATTTGCAGCATTGCAGGCAACTCGAGAAGCACCACCACGATCGGCTTTGATACCAACTTGCAGAACCCATGCCCCATCAAGCCTGGTGTTCCGCAAGGGGTCCAATGGACGCACAATGGCGAGCAATTTCCCCTGACTTCGCTTCCGTCCCGCCTGCAGATCACCAAAACCGCCGCCGAGACAAGGGCTGCCGTGGGCCTGCTGACGCGCAGTATCCGGATTGTCGCGGAAGGCACGGCGCTCGGGCAAGGCCTGCCTTCTCCCACGGATCCCAGCACCAACCGTTACTTTGGCGGCCATACGATCGTGCGGCAAGGATTTGCGGCGTTCCAGGTCCAGGGGGTCGAGTTTCGCCAATTGGGAGAGGGAGGCAAGCTCGGCCACTATCCCATTCATTTCCATCTGGCGCGGACGACGCCTCCCAATACCTTCGTGAAAGATTCCTCGATCAACGAATCCATGACCCGGTGGATCACGGTCCACGGGACGTCGGGCGTCTTGCTTGAGCGCAACGTTGGTTATCTCTCCATCGGCCACGGTTTCTATCTCGAAGACGCGGTGGAAACCAACAATCAATTCTATTCCAACCTCGGGATCTTTGCCCGCGCCGCGGTCTCCAATGCGCAAAATCCGCGCACCGTTCCGGGTATCCTGGCATCTCCCGATGAGACAGCCAACTACAGCGTCCAGTTCGAAAGCGACAAGAACAACCCGGCGGTCTTCTGGATCACCAACGGCTGGAACGACTTTCAGGGCAATATGGCGGCCGGCGCCGGCATGTGCGGGCTGTGTTTTTGGGAAATCCCCGCTTCCATTAGCGGTCCTTCGCTTGGGGAGCAGTGGACGTCCTACGCTTCCGAGCAGACAGCCACGCGGACTGGGTCGTCGCCGCTGAAGAATTTCGATGGCAATTTTTGCACCTCGGCGATGACGTCATTTCAGACCGTCGGCTATACGGAGAATTGCCCTGGGGCCGTCGGCCCGAACAAGGTCGTGGTTCCCGTCCTGAATCCCTATGCTCCTCCGTCAACCGCCACCTCTCCAACCTGTGGGCCAGGGACATCATACCCGCTCTGTCCCGCCGACTATTATCCGAACATCAACCCCGGCATTTTGAACCAGGCCACCCAATGCCCGGCAACAGGCCCCTGCAACGACCAAACGGCGATCCTCTGTCAGGACAGCAATGAGACCAACTGCCTGCCCACCGTCATTAACAATTACACGACGAGCTTCCATTGGGCACAGTACAACTTCGCGGCGGTCTGGCTCAGAACACGCTGGCACCTGGTCAGCAACAGCTTTATTTCCGATGTGCAGAATGCCGGTCTCACCTTCATCTCGGGCGGCGACTACACCCATTCCTCGGCCATCGGGGGGCTTTGGGAACTGGCGCTCAAAACCGTTTTTGTCGGCGAAACCCAGCCGGCCGACATGGACCATGGGTATTCATCGGTTCTGAGCCCTTTCAATTCGATCACCGGTTTGACCTGCGACAATCCCCCGGCGCCCTATTGCGTCTCCAAGGACAACAGCTTCCCTCTCGGCTCATTCACGGCTTTTGCCGTGAGCGAGCATATGTTTAATATCTACGATGGCCCCGCGCATGAAGATTCAAATGCGTATCTCGATATAAAAAAGACGGATCTCCTCGGCACGAACTCCAACGCCTCGGTTTACAAAAGCCAGCTAGGAATTCCCAAGGTCGTGCAGATTGATCCCAACGCCCCGAAGATTCCGGTTGGCAATTGCTACATTCAAAACGCGGCCATCGCCTGGAAGCAGCCCAACGGCTTTTACTATCCCCCCACTTTCCACTCAAACAATCTGTTCTTCAACAATGTGGATATTCGTCATTACGTGATCGTTCCGCAATTTATATCTGGCCAGCCTCCCTTTTTCGGGACCTACCAGACCGATCCGGCTCAGGCCGCGATCCGTTATTGCCAACAGAACCAGAACAACGCGATGTTCACCGGCTTCAGCGCGATCGACCGGCAAACCGAATTGACCGATGATGACGGATCGCTGACCGGCTACGCGAACACCATTTCGGTGAATGAGGATCCGTTTTTTGCCGCTCCGATTGACGGGCTCGAATGCCAAACGGACGGCGCCACGCCCGAAGGCGGCACCGCGCGAACGAGCCCCTACGCCTATGTCACCACCGTGGTCTATCCGGATGCCGCAAAAAACGCCTCGCCGCCGCCCAAGGGCCAGCCTCCGATGTGCCAGGCGGGAAGCGTCGATCCAAATTGGGACTCGAATTGCAGCACTCCGAACTGTTTTGGCGTGCCGCTCTACCGCGAATAT
>DATJLX010000299.1:0-2576 GCA_035509135.1 Methylocella sp. | reverse complement strand
CGAGAGGTTTTCCCCCCGCGCGGCGCCCGCGACCAACGCTTGAAACAATCGAGCGGGCGATGGCGGCCATTCTCCGCCGCCGTGATAGCGGCTGTCATAAAAATGGACAGAGACGAGAAGCCCAGACATGTTCAAGCCACAGTCTTTGGCTTCTTCTCTTTCTTCTTCTCCAGCTCCTTCAGATCGGCCTGAGCCAACTCCTTTTTGAAGGCGACGCGCCGGTTTTTTCCGACGCCAAACTTGTCTGACACCGCCTTGGCGTAATCGAGGGCGATGGCAGGTGAAAGTGCCAAGGATGTGCGGACGCCATCGCGGCCGACGGAAACCCATTCGGCGGGTGTTTTCTCGTCAGACACAAGCAGACAGCCCTGACGTAAGAAGCCGTCGAGCGGCTCCGTCGCAGCTACCAGCGAGAGGCCAAGAATGTACCTTCTCAATTCTTGCGTGTTCTCGCCGTCGAGTCTGCGCAGCGCCACAAGATTTACCGTGACTGTGCGCTCGATAGGCCCACGCGCGACCACACCACCGAGTACAGGTTCCTTGCGGCTGTCATCGCGCCAAACTGCGGGAGCGTGACGAAATCCCCTTTGCGATCTTTTGTCGTTCTCGGCCTTATCCGTGCTCTCGTCGAGTTGGCCCGCCGCCACATAATCAAAAGCTGGATTGTACTGAGCGGCGCGATGAAGAACGTCCACATCCCAAGCACGGATAACAGAATGCACCAGTCGCGGCAGCCTGGCCTGGGTGTCGCGTGAATCCCAGACGCCGAAGACCAGAGACGTCGGCGCAAGCTTGGCCAACGCCGACGCATCGCCCGCGTCGAGGTAAAGCTTGAATGCCTTCTGCGCGTCGTCCTTCAGGTCGGACGAACGGATCACGGCGTCGCCCAGCCGGTGGCCGGCTTCGAGGATCGAAACCGTCTTTTCGTTGCCATAGGCAATGTCGATCTGCGGCGCGAGCGTCGCCAGCGGATTTTCCGGTTCGCCCGGCTTCGCCGCCTTGAAGATCGGCTCCATCCGGTTGGCCTGGCTGCCGACGCTGTCGATGGTAGCGACCTTCGTGCCGTCCGACAGCGTGTCGATGTTGTAGCCGATGTCGGCATAGGTCGGCGGAAAGATCACCGCGCCCTCGCCCTCGACCGGCAGGAGCTTCTGCCTGCAAGTCAGCGCGACGGGACCCTTGGGATCATCCGCCCACGAATTAATGAGATTGGCCGTAACGGCAATTGCATCTGTCATGTTGTGAGCTCCTCCTGGGCATCGATGATGCAGCGTGCTTGGCCCTCCTGACCTGGCCAGCCAAGGCGCATGCGGAATAGCCGAATGGGAAATCCAAGGCTTTCGCCACCGAGAATTACGCGCGCTAAGACTGTCGGCAGCATGGCGTTGGACACGCCATAGCGGTAGGCTAGCTTGTTGCGAGCGTCTATCCGCGCCGGGCGAGCATTCTGCATGCCGATCGCAGCGAGCAACTCGACAAACGGATAGCCGACCATCTCGATGCCGCCATGCTCATTGGGCGAGAAACCGGCATCAAGCGGGATATAGTCGCGGCGCCAATCGAATCGGAAACTACTCGATTGCGGGGCGGAAACACTGAACGGGTCTGCGGCCGCGGCCGCAAGCGCATTGTCGCCAAGCCCGCGAACGAGATTCAAAGCATCCCGCGCCAGGGCGGCTCCCGGATAGCCCGCAGCGCCAGCCCAAAACTTCACATTGTCCCGGTCTGAACCGTCGGCCCAATGTTCGATCGGTATCGACTTTTGCCCGTTCGTGAGCAGCATTGGCAAAGCAGCTGGCGTGTCCGGAGCGGCGCAGGGAAATGCAAAGGTGTCGGAGCGGAGTGTTTCGACATCCCATTTCTTGGCAGAGAGGTCAGAGTCGCGCGGCGAAATTGCCCGCGCTTCCGCGCCAGAAAGAAAGTGTAAGATCTCCGATATCGGATCCCGCGCGCCATTCGCTTTCAGCATAAAAGTGGCTGAAGAACTGGCGTTGTCGTAAGCAAACCTCCCCTCGCAGGGACCGCACAGAATTTCCACCGCCTCCATAAAGCCAAGGCAGGCGAAGACTTGGCCGGGATTGAGCAGATCGACCGGGATCGCGGCTTCAGCCATCACTGCCTTCCCCATGTGAAGCACCCAAGCCCTCGCCTCTATCGTTGTCGCGAGAGGCTTGCTGGTCGGCGGCGCGCAGCAGCGCCTCCCACCACGCGAGACCCCAAGGCCCCCACCGTTTCTGAAGTCTTGCGAAGCGTAGCGCGACCTCTCGGGCGCGCTCTTCGAGCGCGGAGGGTGGCGCGTCCTCACAGCCGCGCGTTGCGATAACCGGTCGCGCCTGCCCGTGATGCGCGGCAATCAAATGCAGGACTAGATCGCGCCACTCCTCCCGCAAGGCCTTGAACCTGTCATGTGCCTCAGCATATGGCAGCGATCCGAATTCGTGCCGATAGCCATCAAGGACTTGCTGGTCTATAGGGCCCCGCGTTTTTGCGAGCGGACCGGAAAATCCATATTTCTTTGCGTCTCGCGGCGCTTTGAAAGCGCGTTGCCAACGGGACGCCTTTTTTCCTTCGTCGTG
>DATJLX010000298.1:0-7263 GCA_035509135.1 Methylocella sp. | reverse complement strand
GATGACCTTCGACTATCAATTTGTCGCCAATCCCGGCGACAATTATGTGCGCGGACCGGTCTCGGTCGGCGCGGTTCGGCTGCATGTGCAATTTTGAAAGCCATCCGCTGGTCGGGTTTTGGCGGCTTTGGACCAGTCCGGTGCCGCCGGTTTGATGGGCGCTTGCCAGCGGCTCCAGGATCGCCGAAACCGTGTTGCTCATCCTCTTTGTCCGATTTGCGATCCGGTCATAAAAGCGACGCTTTGATCTCTCTATACCCCCTGCCGCAGCCCCCTCTAAACCTGATCACTTGAGAAGCGCCCATGGAACGCGACGGACCCGCCATGGAACCCGAGCCGCCGACCGCGCCGGATAGGACGTCCGCTACGTCCGCAAGGCGGCGCGTGATCGCCCTCTTCCTCCTCGCCGCCGTCGCTCTGGCCGCCTACTGGACCGGTCCCGCTCTCTATCGCGCCATTATGTCGAACCCTCCCGCAAACACGGGGACAGCGCAATCCGGCGCAGCGCCTCCCGAGCTTGCGGCCCAAAGCGTCAAATTGTCGGAAAAACAGCTCTCGGCGATCAAGGTCGCGCCAATCGGGTCTCGTGATTTTCAGATTGAGAAAACCGCAACGGGGAGTATCGATTTCAATCAGGATAAGTCGGTTCAGGTGTTTCCGCCCTATCAAGGCAAGATCATCGCGGTGTTCGCGATTGAAGGGCAGCCGGAGAAGGCGGGCCAGATCCTTTTTACGATTGACAGTCCCGATCTCCTTCAAGCCGAATCGACACTGATCCAAACCGCCGGGGTGTTGCAGTTGACGAACCGTATCTTGACGCGGGCGCAGAAGCTCGTGAAGGCAGGCGGTGGGGCGGAGAAGGATTTCGAGCAGGCGATCTCCGATCAGCAAACCGCCGAAGGCAATCTTAAAGCCGCGCGTGATGCCGTGCGCATCTTCGGCAAGGATGAGATGGAAATTGATCGCATCATCGCCTCCCGACAGGTGGACGCGTCATTGATCGTGCCATGCCCGATTACAGGCGTGATTACCAATCGCAATGCTGCTCCAGGGCAGTTTGTGCAGCCGGGTACCGCGCCAGCGCCATTTTCGGTTGCCGACATCTCGACCATGTGGCTAAACGCCTATGTGGTGGAGAGCGAAATTCCCTCGCTTGCGCTTGGTCAGAGCGTCGAGGCGAAAGTTTTATCCTATCCCGATCGCACCTTCGAAGGAAAAGTCACAATCCTTGGCGCCGCCGTCGATCCGGCCACCCGCCGCCTCCTGGTCCGCTCCGAGATCAAAGATCCGGACCATCTGTTGCGGCCTGGGATGTTCGCGAGATTCGTGATCCGTACCGGCCAATCGTTCCATTCGCCGGCCATTCCGCTCAGTGGAATCGTGCGGGAGGGTGATGGGACGATGTCGGCTTGGATCGCCACCGGTGGCAATGTCTTCACCCGGCGCACGGTCCGCATCGGGCTGCAACAGGATGGTTACCACCAGATCCTCGAGGGCGTGCAAGCCGGCGAAATGGCCGTGACCGATGGGGCCATATTTCTGAGCAACATGCTGGCGACGGGAGGCGCCACCGACTGATCCGTTTCACAGCATCTCACATCAAAGCAGTGTTCTAAGAGAAAGCGCCCTTGATCAAGACCCTCCTCAAATTCGTTCTGACCCGCCGCGCCATTATCGTGATCGGCACCCTGGTCTTTGTAGCCGGAGGATTGGTGGCATTCTTGAACCTCAACATCGAAGCCTATCCCAATCCTGCACCGGTGATCCTCGAAATCACCGCTCAAGCACCGGGCCTGTCCGCCGAGGAAATGGAAAAATATTACACCATTCCGATGGAGGTCGGCCTCTACCCGACGCCTGGCATCGAAACGATACGATCCACGTCATTCTATGGCTTGTCGTTCGTTCGGGTTACTTTCAAATATGGGATCGACTATTACTTCGCCTACACACAAGCGGCGCTGAGCCTCCAGCAGAATGTCAGTCTCCCCGGATCTCTCGTTCCGACAATTCAGCAATCGAGTCTGGTCGGTGAGGTTTATCGTTATCAGATGGTCGGCCCGCCGCATTTTGGCTTGACCAATCTTCGAACGATTCAGGACTGGGTTGTCACGCGTCGCTTGATGGCGATCCCAGGGGTCGTGCAAATCAACAGCTGGGGAGGCACGACAAAGCAATTCAACGTCGATGCCGACCTCCAAAAGCTAGAAGCTTTTAATATCACCGTGCCTCAGCTGGTCACTGCCATAGGAAATGCGAATATCAACGTAGGCGCCCGCGAGATCACCATCGGGCAGCAGTCCGTGAACATCCGCGGCATTGGCTTGATCAACGATGGCGGGGATGAAGTCATCACCGACGGCTATAAGGTCGGTGACATCGAAAATATCGTCCTGACGCAAGCCAACGGCATTCCCGTTCTGGTCAAGGACATCGCCAATGTGTCGGTCGGCTACGTTCCGCGCCTCGGCATCGCGGGGCGGGATCATGACGACGATGTCGCCGCCGCGATCGTCGTCATGAGCCGGACAGAGCATACGAACGCGATCCTTCCCCTTATCCAGGCCGAAGTCGACAAAATAAATTCGGATGGGACGCTGCCGCCGGGAGTCAAGGTCGTTCCCTTTTATGACCGCCGCACGCTGGTATCCGTCACCACGCATACCGTCCTGCATAATCTTGTTTTCGGCTGCCTCCTCGTGTTCTTCATCCAATGGCTTTTCCTGGGTGATTTGCGCAGCGCCATCATTGTCAGCGCGAATATTCCATTTGCGCTGTTTTTCGCCATCATCCTGCTCGTGATCCGGGGTGAGGATGCAAATCTTCTGTCGCTCGGCGCGGTCGACTTCGGGATCATCGTCGATTCGGCGGTGATCCTGGTTGAGAATATTTTTCGGAATTTTCAGGCGAAAAAGTCCGAGAGGCGGACGCTTCTGGACCATCTCATCCATGGATATTGGGGGCCTGATCCAACAAGTTCGACGGGCTCTAATGGAACTGGCAGGAGATGGAGCAAGAGGCTTCGTCTCATCTTCATAAGCGGGCTGCAAGTCAATCAGGCCGTTCTTTTCACCACGACGATCACCGTGACGGCATTCGTTCCCTTGTTCACGATGCAAGGTGTCGAAGGCCAGATATTCGGGCCCATGGCGCGAACCTACGGCTATGCTCTCGCGGGGGCGCTTTTAGCGACGTTTACGGTGACGCCGGTTCTCGCCTCGTTTATGATTCCAAGAAAGGTCAAAAAGACCGAGACGATCGTTGTTCGCACGCTGCGCACCGTTTATACCCCGCTCCTGGAATGGAGCCTCGGCCGCCGCGCGGCCTCCATTGGAATAGGGCTGGCATTTCTCGCTGTCAGCGGGCTTGTGGCGACGCGGCTTGGCAGCGAGTTCCTGCCTGCGCTGGAGGAAGGAAACTACTGGCTCCACGCGAATATGCCGCCAACAATGTCGCTCGAGGCCGGCACGCCCGCCGTTGCGAAAATGCGGGACATCCTTCTCCGCCACCCTGAAGTCATCACGGTCGTCTCGCAGCATGGCCGTCCGGACAATGGCAGCGACGCCTCGCCTTTTTCCAATGTCGAGATTTTTGCGCCGCTCAAGCCCTTCGATGAATGGCCGGCCGGGCTAACCAAGGACAAACTGACCGAAGAGCTTCAGAAGGAGTTTGCGGAAGAACTGCCAGGCATTGGCTTTAATTTCTCGCAATACATCCAGGACAATGTCGAGGAGGCTCTTTCCGGAGTTAAGGGCGCGAACTCGATCAAGATCGTCGGGCCAGATCTGGCGACCGCCGAATCGTTGGCGGCGCAAGTGGTAGAACAAGTCAAGACTGTCCGGGGAGTGGAAGATCTCGGAATCTTCCATGTCCTTGGCCAGCCCAATCTAAATATCAAAATCGATCGCGCCAAAGCGGCCAGATACGGTCTGAACACCGGGGATGTGAACACGGTTATTCAAACAGCGATGGGGGGCACGGTCGCCACCACGGTCCTTGAAGGGGATCGCCAATTCGGCGTGGCTGTCCGCTTGGAACCGCAATTCCGCGACACGCTGAGCGAGATTGGCAAGATCAAAGTCGCCTATCAGACCGCCGGCGGTTCCAACGCCTACATCCCATTAAGTGAACTTGCCAGCATCTCTCTCGATACGGGGGCGGCCTTCATCTACCGGGAACGGGCCAATCGTTATATTCCAATCAAGTTCAGCGTGCGCGGCCGCGATCTCGGAAGCACCGTCGCCGAAGCGCAGGCGCTGATCGCCAAAAATGTGAAATTGCCGACTGGATACCGGATCCTCTGGTCGGGGGAGTTTGAGGATCTTCAGCGCGCCAATGCCCGTCTGGCGATAATCATCCCAATCACATTCCTCCTCATTATGGTGCTTCTCTATGCACTGTTCAATTCCTTGCGCGACAGTCTTCTGTCGATTATCGGCATACCCTTTTCTGTCGCGGGCGGCATTCTAGCCCTTTATATTTCTGGTCAGCCTTTCAGTGTGTCCGCCGCGATTGGGTTCATTTCGCTCCTTGGCGTGGCTGTCATGGATGGCATCTTGAACCTCACCTATTATCACGAGTTGAGGACCCGCGGCATGGCGGTCGCCGAAGCTGTGTTCCGGGGTGCCGAGCAGCGGATGCGGCCCTTGTTGATGACGGCGCTTTCCGCGGCGGTCGGTCTCTTCCCGGCGGCGATCTCACATGGCATCGGCAGTCAGGTGCAGCGGCCGCTTGCCACGGTCGTCGTTGGCGGGATGACGATCGGGCCCTTTATGCTGCTCATCGTCGCGCCCGCGCTTCGCCTGCTGTTCCTGAGGCGCGAAGAAAGGGGCAGGCAAGAGGGAATCGATGTTCCGCTTACGCAAGATTTCGACGAAGTGGACGAGACATGAGCCGGGAACCGTCCGCCGCGAAGCCGGTCCGCCTTCCTGCAGATGCAAGGAAGATGCAGCCGCGCCTTGGGCTCATGTCAGGCCGTATCGGAACCAACAGCAAATACGGTGCGATGGTTTTCACCAAAATGGCGGTGGCCCTGGCCAGCACCTTACTGGCGGCTTGCGCGCCCGGCCCGGATTTTCAGAAGCCCCCCGCGCCGAACGTGACAGGTTATACAAAGGAAGCGCTCAAGCCTTCGTCGGCCTCCGCTGGTTCTGGCAAGGGACAGGGACAGCGTTTCGCGGGGAACCTCGATATCGCAGGCCAATGGTGGGAGGTCTTTCGTTCACGCCAGCTGAACGATCTGATCGAGGATGCTCTGAAACACAATCCCGATATCCAGGCGGCGCAGGCGGGCTTGCGGGTCGCCCGGGAGACGACCGAGGCACAAAAGGGCGCCTATGCGCCGACAATCAGCCCCGGCTACAACAGCTATACTCAAAAAGCCTCGAGCATAGTTTCACCGCCCTCATCAAACGCCGCCACCCCCTATCTCACCTTGCACACCGTCGAGGTGGATGTGTCCTATACGCCAGATGTCTTTGGGCTCGTCCGCCGCGAGGTGGAAACGGACGAGGCGCTGGCCGCCGTGCAGCAGTTTTCAGTCGAGGCAACCTATCTCACGCTTACATCCAATGTGGTTGCGGCGGCTATCGAAGAGGCTTCGCTGCGGGGTCAAATCGCTGCCACAAAAAAAATCATAGCGATCGAAACAGATCTCCTCCGCTTGCTCCGTGTTCAGAAGAAATTGGGGCAAGTCGCGGAGGCTGATGTGGCCCTGCAAGAGGCGGCGCTCGCGCAATCGGAAGAAACTTTGCCGCCGCTCGATCAGGCGTTGGCGCAACAACGCGATTTGCTGACCGCCTTGGCCGGACGTTTCCCAAGCGAGGAAGTGGCGGAAAAATTCACCCTTGAGTCGTTGAAGCTTCCGCATGAGCTGCCGGTCAGCCTGCCGTCGAAACTGGTGGAACAGCGCCCGGATGTGCAGGCCGCTTCGGCCACTCTGCATTCGGCGAGCGCCGCTATCGGCGTGGCCATCGCCAACCGTTTGCCGGTGATCAATTTGACCGCCAATTTGTCCACCAGCTACGACAATCTGGCCTTACTGTTCACGCCGGGCGCCAATGCCTATCTGCTAACCGCGGCGGCGACGGCGCCACTCTTCGATGGTTTCACACTCTATCACAAACAAAAGGCGGCCGAAGCGGCTTATGACCAGGCCGAGGCGCAATATCGCAGCACGGTGATCACCGCGTTCCAAAATGTTGCCGACACCTTGCGTGCCATCCAGGCCGACGCGCGGGCGCTCCAGACATCGGTCAAGGCTGAGGGCGCCGCCGCCAAAAGCCTCAATATTGTGCGAAAACAGCTTGAGTTAGGCCAAGTCTCGACCCTCGCTGTTCTCAACACGCAGCAGACCTATTTGCAAGCGATTTTGACGCGCGTGCAGGCGCAAGCCAATCGCTATGCCGACACAGCGGCGCTTTTCCAAGCGCTCGGCGGCGGCTGGTGGAACAGGATGGACATTCCAGCGCAAGAGCCGTTCGACATCTCCGATGTTCTGCGGTTTACAGCGCCGCCGCCAAAGCAATGATGCCATGATGGAAAACAGCCGTCCGTTGCCTCCATAAATGAACGGGAAATGCCCAGCACTGGCAGGGACACCGCCGAAGGCAAGACGGTATTGCGCATCAGGTGTCTGGCAGGCTAGATCTTGTCACATTCGACTCTCGATTTCGAAAGCGGCAGGAGGACGAAGATGCGCCAATTGCCCTTGGTGTTTGGGTTCGCTGTGGCGGTTGTGCTCGTGGCGATGAGCGATGCGGCCGCTTTCAGCGCAAGCTTTTCATGGTCGGGGATCGCCGCTTGCGGCAAAACTTCCCCGGCCTTCACGATCCGTGATGCGCCAATAGGAACCGCAAGCCTGCGCTTCATGATGAGCGACCGGGACGCGCCAAGCTTCCAGCACGGCGGCGGCACTGTCCCCTACGATAGCAATGGACGTGTGCCCGAGGGCGCGATTGATTACATCGGGCCTTGCCCGCCAGCCGGCGAGACCCATCGCTATGTCTGGCGAATCGAGGCTTTGGACAAGAGCGGCAAGGTCATGGCACGCACGGCCGCCGAGCGCCGCTTCCAGGCACGTTGAGAGGCGAATCGCCGGCGGAAGGAGATGGGGTGTTGTCCGGCGAAAGCCAGTGGCTTCCGCAGCCCTTCTTCTCATGCCGCTCCTGGCGCCATCACGCGCGCGCTGTCCAGCCCTCGGAAGATGGCACATCGTTGGAACACGCCGAGGTCGGGCAGCGCTTGTTTCTGATGGCAGAATTT
>DATJLX010000297.1:0-2215 GCA_035509135.1 Methylocella sp. | reverse complement strand
AGCCACCGCTCGAGATCGGACTTCCAGGTCTCGTCCATGGTCGGCCCTCCGCAACGCCGACCACCCATGAATCACGCAATGCGCGTCTCGGGAATCCCAAAAACGACAGATCCCACAAAAATCTACCAAAGTAGTGCTAGGATCAGGACTCATTGATTATAGCCAGAAGACGACGGCTGCGGCGATGCAGATTGCCGAGAAGAAGGTGTGAGCACATCGGTCATAACGGGTGTGGATGCGGCGCCAATCCTTGAGCCGTCCAAACATGTTTTCAATCTTATGGCGTTGTTTGTAGAGTGCGGTGTCATAGGGGATTGCAACTTTCCGGTTTGATTTCGAGGGGATGCATGCCGTGATGCCGCGATCGGCGAGGGCGGCGCGGAACCAGCAGGCGTCATAGCCCTTGTCGGCGAGAAGCGCTTTGGCCTTGGGCAAGGCGGGCAGCATCAAGGCTGCGCCCTTGTAATCACTCATCTGTCCCTCGCTCAAGAGCATGACGAGCGGGCGTCCGTTGCCATCGCAAACGACGTGCAGTTTTGAGTTCAGGCCGCCTTTCGTGCGCCCAATACGTCGGGGAACAGGCCCTTTTTTAAAAGGCTGGCGGCGGTGCGGTGCGCCTTCAAATGTGTGGCGTCGATCATAATCCGCTCCGGCTTGGCACCCTTGCCCGCCAATTCGGCGAAAATCTTGTTGAACACGCCCAACCGGCTCCAGCGAACGAACCGGTTGTAGATCGTCTTATGCGGGCCATAGTCTCGCGGTGTGTCCCGCCAGCGCAGCCCGTTCTTGATCACGAAGACGATGCCGCTCACGATCCGCCGGTCGTCCACCCGCGCGATCCCGTGCGACAGCGGAAAATACGGCTCGATACAGCGCATTTGCGCCTCGGAAAGCAAAAACAAATCATCCATGGCGGCGCCTCCTCGCGCCGCCAATGAATCAGGCCGTGCGCGAGACCGCAAGGATATTAATGGGTCCTGAGCCTAGCGGCTACGCTTTATGAGTATTGAAATTATTAGAATAGTACTCTGCTGCTATTTAGGTCCCCAATCAGACAAGCTTCGATCTCGCCTCAAAGCACGGGTTTCGTTCCCGATTTGAACAGCGATGCTGCCTTATGTGTGACAGTCCCGCCACACTGCCCAACCTTCGCCGCGTTGGGGCGTTATGAGACTTTTAATCAATGCTCATGCGCGTTAAACCAAGCACGCCCCGATTCGAGTGGGAACTGGACATGAACCTTAAAAGCGAAGGCCATTCCCCTCATCCAGCAACCCCCGAAACGGTTCGGGCCGAAAGGCCACGTCACACCCGATCCCGGCTTACGCGCGCCCTCGTCTCCTGGGCGGTCATCCTTCTCTCTTGCGCGGCCCTCGCAGAAACGGCGTACGCCGGCCCGGTGCTGCTGATCGAAATGCCATCCGGCGCAATCCTCTATGAGGATCACGCGACCGAGCCCTGGTTCCCCGCCTCGGTGACGAAGCTGATGACGGTTTATGTGGCCTTGAGCGCGGTGCGCGACCATCGCATCACCCTTGATACGCCGCTCGCCGTATCGGCGCGCGCGGCGTCGATGCCGCCGTCCAAAATGGGTTTCCGGCCAGGCACATTGGTGACGCTCGACAATGCCTTGAAGATGCTGATGGTGAAATCGGCGAACGATATGGCCGTTGTGATCGCGGAAGGGGTTTCGGGTTCGGTCGAGGCTTTCGCCGACGACATGAACGATGCGGCGCGGTCGCTCGGCCTGACCCAATCGCATTTCGTTAATCCGAACGGCTTGCCAAACCCAGAGCATGTTTCCTCGGCTCGCGACTTGGCAATCCTCGCCCGCGCCCTCTATTTGACATTTCCCGAGCAGGCCAGTCTTTTCAACATTGGCGCCATGCGGCTCGGCGACGAAATCATTCACAACCATAACGATCTCCTTGGCCGCTATCCCGGCGTCGACGGCATGAAAACCGGCTTTACCTGTGCCGCCGGGTTCAATATCGTCGCGAGCGCCAGCCAAAATGGGCGCCAGCTTATTGCCGTGATTCTGGGGGCGCCCAATCCGCGCAGCCGCATGATCATGGCCGCCGCCTTGTTCGATCGCGGCTTCGCGCGCCTAGACCAGCCTTCGAGGTCGCTTGCGGATCTCGCGGCGCAGACATCAACCAACAGCCCGGCGGTCGCTCCGGACATGCATCAATCGGTCTGCGGCAAACGCGGTAAG
>DATJLX010000296.1:0-2617 GCA_035509135.1 Methylocella sp. | reverse complement strand
TTCGGGTCCGCATGGCCGCATCATCGAGCGCGATGTGAAAGCGGCGCTGGCGCGCGCTCCGGCGACACCTCGCGTTCAAGAGGCGAAGCCATCAGCCCCGCCATTGCCCACGCCGGCGCCATCAGACGAGCTCATACGGCAAAATTTTGTGCCCGGCTCCTTCGAGGAAATGCCGCATGATCTGATGCGCAAGACGATCGCGCGGAGGCTTGTCGAGGCCGTCAGGACCATTCCGCATTTCTATCTGACGGCGGATTGCAACCTCGACGCACTTTTGCGTTTGCGTGAAGCCATCAATGACGCCGCGCCGAAGGACAAGGAAGGCAAGCCAGCCTATAAAATCTCGGTCAATGATTTCATCGTCAAGGCGCTTGCCCTGGCGCTCATCCGCGTCCCGGATGCCAATGTCACCTGGACCGAGGGCGCCATGTTGAAACACAAACAGGCGGATGTCGGCGTCGCGGTGGCGATTCCAGGCGGCCTCATCACGCCCGTGATCCGCGCCGCCGAGACCAAAACTCTGTCCGTGATCTCGCGCGAAATGAAGGATTTTTCCGCCCGCGCCCGGGCCCGCAAGGTCAAGCCTGAAGAATATCAAGGCGGCTCGACCGCGGTGTCCAACCTTGGCATGTTCGGCATCAAGAGCTTTTCGGCCATCATCAATCCGCCGCAAGCGACGATCCTTGCGGTCGGCGCGGGCGAGCAACGCATCATCGTCAAGGATGGGGCGCCCTCTGTCGCCACGGTAATGAGCGTCACCTTGTCCTGCGATCATCGCGCGGTCGACGGCGTCTTGGGCGCGGAGCTTCTCGCCGCGTTCAAGGCGCTGATCGAACAACCGGCTGGGATGCTTGTGTGACTCCGCATCCCATCCGCCTCCTTCTAGGTGCTGGAAAGCATGGCTGACGCTTACGATATTCTCGTCATCGGCGGCGGCCCAGGCGGCTATGTCGCGGCGATCCGCGCGGCGCAGCTCGGCTTCAAGACAGCCGTCGTCGAGCGCGAGCATCTCGGCGGCATTTGCCTGAATTGGGGCTGCATTCCCACCAAGGCCCTGCTGCGCTCGGCGGAAATTTTTCAATACCTCAACCATGCCAAGGATTTTGGTCTGACGGTCGAGGGCAAGATTGGGTTCGACCCCGCCGCCGTGGTGAAACGGTCAAGGGCCGTCTCGGCGCAATTAAACAATGGCGTCGGTTTTTTGCTCAAGAAAAACAAAGTCGATGTGATCTGGGGCGAGGCCAGGATCACCAAAGCTGGCGAGGTTCTGGTTGGCCCATCGAAAAAGCCCGTGATGCAACCGCCGAATCCGATCCCCAAGGGGATCCTCGGCGCGGGGACCTATGCGGCCAAGAACATCATTGTCGCGACCGGCGCAAGACCGCGCGTCCTGCCGGGCGTCGAGCCGGACGGAAAGCTCATCTGGACCTATTTCGAGGCCATGGTGCCGGAGCGCTTTCCCAAATCCTTGATCGTCATGGGGTCGGGTGCGATCGGGATTGAATTCGCGTCTTTCTACCGCACCATGGGCGCCAAGGTTACCGTCGTCGAAATCCTGCCGCAAATTCTCCCGGCGGAAGATGCTGAAATCGCCGCCTTCGCCCGGAGGCGGTTTGAAAAGCAAGGCATTGAGATTTTTACATCAACGGCCGTGAAGAAGGCCGAGAAAAAGCAAGATGGCATCGTCGCCACCGTGGAAGACATGCAGGGGGCGGCGCGGGTGCTCGAAGCCGAGCGCATGATTTCCGCTGTCGGCGTCATAGGAAATGTCGAAAATCTGGGGCTTGAGGCGCATGGCGTCAAAATCGAACGCGGGATTATTGTCACGGATGGAAGCTGCCGCACCAATGTGCCTTGGCTTTATGCGATCGGCGATGTCGCCGGGCCTCCAATGCTTGCCCACAAGGCTGAGCATGAAGGGGTGATCTGCGTCGAGGCGATCAAGGGTCTTGATCCGCATCCTCTCGATAAGACGATGATCCCCGGCTGCACCTATTGCCACCCGCAGGTGGCGTCCGTCGGCCTCACCGAGGCCAGAGCCAAGGAATTGGGTTTTGAGCTCAGAGTCGGCCGCTTCCCTTTCATCGGCAATGGCAAGGCGATCGCGCTTGGCGAACCAGAAGGGCTGGTCAAGACCATTTTTGACGCGAAGTCAGGAAAACTTCTCGGCGCCCATATGGCCGGGGCCGAGGTCACCGAGCTCATTCAAGGCTTTGTCGTCGCGATGAACTGCGAGACGACGGAAGCCGAACTGATCAATTCGATTTTCCCGCATCCGACGATATCGGAAACAATGCATGAGAGTGTGCTTGATGCCTATGGACGGGTGATTCATATGTAAGGTGAACAATAGAGGCTTCATGAACGCGGCAGCCAGCGGTCGCCAACTTTATGGTAGAGTTTCTTGACCGCCGCCCAGGCGACGCGGAAAACGATTTCCTCCCGGCGCGGATCGCCGCTATATTCGTCATAAGCGTTATTGAAAGCAGCCCGGAATATATCCTGAGCGTGCGACGGCAGATGGTCACGCACGGAAGGCGGCAGGTCTTCGTTGCTGGCGTAGGGCATTGTGTTTGGCTTCGGCTGACGGTCCTGGAAATCAAATCAAAGAGACTAG
>DATJLX010000295.1:0-9409 GCA_035509135.1 Methylocella sp. | reverse complement strand
CAGTGAATGCCAATCCGCACTTTGAGCTGGCGATTTCCAAGCGGCGGACGGTCATCCACCGTCTTCAGCATGGCGAGCGCAAGCCGGGCGATCCTCACCGCTCCAGAAAGACCCTCCTCTTCGAGACCGGTGACCACCATGTAGCAGTCCCCCACCGTCTTGATCTTCTCGGCGCCATGCGCCTCGCAAAGGCCGTCGAAGGCGCGCACATAATCGTCGAGATAATCGACGATTTCGCCGGGGGGCAAGTCGTGCGCCGCGCCGGTGAAGCCGGCGAGATCAGCAAAAAGGATGTTGAGATTTTCTATACGGTCGGCAACTTTCTCTTCGCCCGACTTGAGGCGGGCCGCAATCGAGGGAGGGATGATCGACTCGATGAGCGCCTCCGATCGCATGTACTGCTGCTCGCGTTCGGATTCGGCCTGCCGCAATGCGGCCAAGGCGTAGAAAATGATTATGGCATTGATAGCAATCGTGTTGAGCATCGCTTGACCCGATAAGGCCTGGAGAAAGCCGGCATCCTGGATCCGCAAGATTCCTTGAGCGGGCGCGAATTCCATTGCGAAGATGAGCGCCGCGCATACCCCAATGAACCACGCCAGAAAAAGCCGCCATTGTTCAATGCCGAACATGAACAGCATGACCCCGGCCAATGTGAAATAGATTTCAAGGCCGCTGTCCCAGCCAAGCATCCAAACGGCAAAGAGATGGCCCGGTATAATCAGGGATAGCAGCGCGCTTGCTGCCGCGTTGGTACCAAACCGGTGAACCAGCGGAATCATAAGCGCCGCGGCGATGATGATGACGTTGTAGATGTGCACAACCGCCAGCGCATGGAAGCCATGGGCCACATTGATGGCAAGATGCTGCCCTGCATTGACCGCCGTTGCGTAGGCGGCAACATTGGTGAACCGCTGGCGTCTTGCAACTTGCGGGTCTGTCGTTACAATTCCAACTGAAACCAGCCGGTCGAGCCATGGCGGGATTTCAAAACCCTGCTTGGGTTGACTACGGACAAGATCGCGCAATCTGCTCATCGAAATGCCCCGGATCGCTTGCAGGCACCAGGAGCGAAGATTTAATGGAAATCCGGCCTGGAGAAAACGCCGGCGAAGGAGCCGTCACGTGAAACATTTTGGTAAGGTCGCGGCCGGAAACCTTACAAAATGGCGCGATCGAAGTCCTAATATTTGCCAGCCTTGAGCATGCGCCAGAAAAATCTCAACCCGAGGCCAGAGCCCGCCGCAAAGACGGCGAGCCAAAAAATCGTCGTTCCCCACATCAGGGGTCCTATGTGAAAAAGCAAGAAACTTGAGCCGACGATCAGGGCTGCGATCAAAAGACCAAAGGCAATGTTGCGATCGCTAGAGCGGCCGAGCTCGAACCTCTCGGCCTCTTCTTCGCGCGCTTTTGCAGCCTGTTCTTCCGCAAGCTTGCGTTCCGTGATGTTGGTCCAGAAGCCGACGATTTCCTTGGGCTGGCCGTTGGCTTTCCGTACAAGGCTTGCCTCGTCCCGGATCCAAAGGTAGTGGCCATCCTTGGCTCGAAACCGGTACTCCTGCACCAAGCGGCCCTTCGTCATCAGGATCGAGGTTTTGTCAAGCGCGGCCTTCTTGTCATCGGGATGCAGACAGCCGACCCACCAGTCAGGACCCAGCGCTTCCCCGACTTCGTAACCGAGGATTCTCTTGACGCTGTCACTGACCCATTGGCTGGGAAAACCTTTGGCTGTTATCCCGAGCACATAAATGACGGTGGGAATGGAATTCAAAATATGGTCCAACCGTTTGTCTGAACCAAGCACCCGCCAGGCCAAAACCAACGCGAGGCTACAGCCGGCCGCAAGGCCGGTGACTCCCAAGATAGTCATTCCCTCCGTCAGGGACCCCTTGTTGGCCAGGAGCAAGAAAATGGAGCCGACGATTAGGGCCGCGACAACCAGATGAACGGCTATGCGATTGGTCGATTGATTGAGCTCGCCGCTCTCAACCTCTTGCTCGCGCGCTCGCTCTTCCTCTTCTTGCGCCTGCTTGCGTTCTGTAATGTTGGTCCAGTATCCGACGATTTCCTTGGGCTGGCCGTTGGCGTCTCGCAAGAGACTCGCCTCATCCTGCATCCAAAGATAGTAACCGTCCTTGCATCGAAACCGGTACTCTTGCACCAATCGGCCCTTCGTCATCAGGATCGAGGTTTTATCAAGCACGGCCTTCTTGTCATCGGGATGCAGACAGTTGGTCCACCAGTTATGGGCCAGCGCTTCCTCGACTTCGTAGCCGAGGATTCTCTTGACGCTGTCACTGACCCATTGGCTGCGAAAACCATTGGCTGTTATCGCGAGCACATAAATGACGGTGGGAATGGAATTCAATATATGGCGAGACCGTACCGGCGATACCGCAAGAGCGCTATAAGGCTGTAGCTGCGTCATGGTCTTATTTTACAATGCCTGGACACCGACGGCAATTCGTGGAGGCTCTGCCAGAAAATGAGACTCCATGCGTTCGCAGGCAGGCAAAAAGCCATTACAAAATGGCGTTAACCAAATTTCGAATAAGGATCCCGTGGCTAATTGACACGGGCGACAACAGCCAGGCGTTTAATCTCACCGTTTCGATAGGCCTGCAAAAAGGCGCTGTAGTTCCGGAAGGACACGCAGCCGTTCGAATCGCCGTTCGGGCCGAGCATGTAAGTGTGGGCGAGAAGGCCTGTGCGTCCATAGACGTCGCCGCCGCCAACCGGGATGAGGCGCAACGCCGGCACCCCATGGAACAGCGCCTCACGCGGTTGCAGCTCATACACATTCGGCGGCGTCGGCCCGCGCATGCGTTCGCTCACATAGCGGGGATCATCCAGCCTGCTGCCGAGGCCCGAATGCGCTTCCAATCGTGTCCCATTCGGCATGTAAACGGTATGGGCCGCGACGTCGTAAACGGCGGTCAACCGGTCGTAGCGGGGCGGCGGACTCGATGGGAGACTGCGTGCATTGCCAAAAATGCCCTCTTCCGGCGCCGCATAGGCAAGGGCTGGCCCGGAAGGCTGCTTCGGCGGCGCGCCAAAAAGCTTCTCGAAAAACGAGCGATTATCAGCGGACATGGCGGGCGTGGCGGACGCGACAGCCTTTCTGTTTTGCTGCGCCATCCGGCGGCCCGGCGCGGGCAGCGGGCCATGGCTTTCTAGCGAACCCAATTCGGTGGGGCGCGGGACAGGCAAGGGCACGTTCTCGCCGAATTGCCGGCCGGCTGGCGGCGGCGGGACGTCTTCATTCTCCGCGATGACAGCGGAAGGCGGCAGCGGCTCCGGCTTAAGGTTCACTTCAAGCGGAAAGATTTGGGCAAGCGAAACCGGCTTCGATCGAGGGTCGACCAGCCCGCCATAGGGGTTGGAGGCAAGCACTTCCACAGGTGCCGCGGGAGCCGCCGCTGGGGTTCGCACGGCATGGGGGGCGTCGGCAGGACGCACGTAGAGGAGCCACGCGCCAAACGACGCGCTCAAGGCAAGAGCGGCGGCACCCGGAATCGTATGAGAGAAAATCTTCGAGAGTAAACGATTGCGCTCATGACCGCGCTCATATGGAATGTAATCAAAATCTGTATCGATCGCTTGTGACATTCATACCGCTTTCGACATAATCGTGAATTTGCGGCGCCTTATGGCCAACGTCCTCCGTGGCGCGAAATGGCGCGATTAGCCTCGACAATGTGGTGGAAGCGTCTCAGCCCCGCTGAACGTCGGCACAAGGTGCTTCGTAGCTTTCCTGAAGCACCAATGCGGCGATTTTTAGCGAATTCGATGTCAGGATGAGCTTGTTTTCGTGGCGCTCGAATTCTTAACGAGTTCGAAGTCCGGCTCAAAAGAGATGGCCGATGCGCTGCGCGCTTTTATTGGGCCTGCCCTCCTCTGCCGGCCGCGCAGGACTGGAATGAAGCGCATTGAGTCCAATCAAAAGGCTGCCGGATGGAGAGCTATGCCTCGCAGAATTGCGTCACCTGTTCGGGCATGTTGCCTGCTGTCATTTCATAGCCCGCGACGCGCAGGACCGCACGCGCCGGGCTCATCGTGATGGCAAGCCGCGTGTAGGGGTTGAGGACCGGCGGCTTCACCCAATCAAGACCATCGCGCGACAAGAGCCCGCGCCAATTTGCAAGCGCGTCATGCCGCTCGCGGCAGCGCGCATTGGCCTCCGCCAATGAACAATTCAGAAAGCGGGCAGCCGACACACGCGCTTCCCATCCCGGGCGGCTTGGCATCCAATCATTGGCCGCGCTCGTCTCATCCTCCCGCGTCTCGAACGCCGTCTCGGTCCGCTCGATCACACAGCGCTCGCCGGGCGCGCAGCCGATCAGCGTAAAGATCACCGGCCGCGCCACGGGCGTCACTTCCAACAGGCTCCGCGCGGCGGCATAGCTCTCGCAATGCTCGAAAACCTGACGCAGCAGTTGATCCGGCGGCATGTGGCGAATATTCGTCCAGGTGTGAATCGCATTGGCCGCCAGGTCGTAAAAGCGCAGCCACGGATGCCGGGTGCGGCGCCACATCGGCGCCTGGTTGATGGCGGCGGCGAATCGTGATGGTGCCATCGCGGTCAGCACGCCAACATAACCAGGCCAGGTGACACTGAAATAGGTGCCCGCGGGCGCCTTGGCGCGGACAATATCCGTATGGCGGCCGAGTCCTGGGAATGGCCAATCAAGCGTGCGGGCGAGCCAAGGCACGCCCTCTTCCTCGCGCGCGAGCGAGGTGCAGCCCCATTGGTAGGAACCGTTCAGCAGCCAGACACCTGGAAATCCGAGCACCGCAGCGATTTGCGCGATTTCCCCCACATAGGGCGAGCACGAGCGGGTGAGCCAGCGGCGCGCAACGCCATCGAGCGCAGGCAGGAAGGGTGTGACCGCGCCTGGAAAGACCGAGAGGCAATCGTCGCGCAGGGCGCGGGCACGATCACGGCTTAGCTCCACATGACGCAGGGGCCCGCCGCCGCCGGCATCAACGATGGAAATGGCTGGCATGGCGGCACTCATGGACGGCTCATCACAACGAGAGGCTCGCCGTCATGGCGGCGGCAAGGAGGAACACAGCAAAAATTACACCCTGCGACACACTTCCGTAAAGGGAGTCACTTTGCACGGCGGCCAGCCCCACAAACCCCTTGGCGTCGCGAACCACTGCGCGGACTGGCCGCTGCGCCGCAAGCAGAATGCTCCCGGTTGCGCTGCCAACTTGGCCCGTGATTCCGATTATGGCATACATCACCCTCTCCCAAACTTGTGGCTTCAACCTGAAATCGGCTGGCAGGTCCCATCATGAGCGAGATCCACGCGCTTTTCGTCATGGGCTTCGTCGCTGTTTTTGCGCCGTTGATCGCACGATTGCCGGCGTTCAGTCTCCTGCCGGCCGTTGTTCTCGAGCTCGTGCTTGGGATCGTGATTGGCCCCAGCGGTTTGGGTTGGGTCACGAGCCAGGGGGCCATAGGGTTCCTTGGTGAATTCGGACTGATCTTCTTATTTTTCCAGGCGGGGTTCGAGTTCGACCCGGAAAAAATTGGCGCCGCGCCGCTGCGTCTGGGTGTGACAGCATGGCTCGCGGCATTTAGCCTCAGCATCCTTTTCGCAGGCTTGCTTTATGCCATAGGCTTGCTGCGCGCGCCGCTCCTCATTGCCCTCATGTTGCCAACGACCGCTTTCGGCATGCTCCTTCCTATTCTCCACGAAAGCGGCAATCTTGACTCGAACTTCGGCCGGCATGTTCTCGGGGTCGCGGTCGCCGGCGAACTCGGACCCGTTATCCTCGCCTCGATTGTTCTTGCGCATCAGCACCACCATTTGCACGAAACAATATTGACCATCGTTTTTTTTTCGGTCGCGATCGCAGCCATCGTGACCGCACAACGATTGCGCTCGCGCCATCTATCCCTCGTCATCGCCTGGTGGATGCACGATCCCTCCATTCTGCCGGTGCGAATAGCCATTCTGATCCTGCTTGGGCTCGTCTCCTTCGCCAATGAACTCGGCATGGAACTTGTCCTTGGCGCCTATACGGCCGGAATGGTGATCGCGATGCTGGTGCGGGATACCAGGGGGGAGATTCTCGAAAATCGCCTGATGGCGATCGGCTCGGGTTTTTTCATTCCTTTGTTTTTCATCACAAGCGGCGTCGAATTCGACCTGCCCTCCCTCTTCGCGAGTGCGGGAATCATGACCCGCCTCATCCTCTTTTGCGGGGGCTTTCTCGTCATCCGCATCGTTGCGGTCCGCTTCTACAAGGGCGTACTTCCCGAGCACGACCTGCTGCCGCTTGCCCTCTTCTCGGCCACCACCTTGCCGCTCGTCGTCGCGGTGACCTATCTTGGCGTGCGAACCGGCGACATGCTCCCCGAGAATGCAACCGCCCTGGTCGGCGCGGCCGTGATCACGGTCGCGGTTTTTCCCACCCTCGCCATTGTGCTCAGGGCGAAAGCGGAAGGAGCAGAACCCAAAGGCGCCATGGCCCTTGCCGTCCATCGCTTGGCTCCTTTGGCCGCGGCGCAGTTTTCACGTTTCGCTGGTTTTGTGAGCGAGAAAACCTCGGGGAAACGGCAAAGCTAAATGCATGCGCGCGTGAGCCGGCTTCTGATCTCTCGGACCCGCAATCGGTCAAAAGCCAAGCCCAGGTCCCGCCGCAATCACCCATTGCGCTGGTTGACAGAAAATCCAATGCAGGACCAATAGCAGAAGCTTCGAAGTGGAATGCAGGCATTCCGCTGATCGCGCCTTGAGGCCACTCTGGCCACTGGAAACGGATCCTTATGAACGAACTTCACACACTTTTGATCATTGCCTTCGTCGCCGCCTTTGCGCCCTTGCTTGCGCGATTGCCGGCGTTCATTCGAGCCCCAGCGGTCGTTTTGGAATTGCTGCTTGGGATAGCGATCGGCCCCAGTGGCGCTGGCTGGGTGACAAGCCAGGGCGCTGTCGGATTTCTTGGCGACTTCGGTCTCATATTCTTGTTTTTCCAGGCGGGGTTCGAATTTCACCCAGGCAAAATTGGCGCCGCGGCACTTCGCCTTGGCGCGCTTACCTGGGCCGCTTCATTAGTCTTGACCGCCGTTTTTGTGGCCGTGCTTTTTATCGTGGGGCTGGTGAAGGCGCCCTTGCTCGTCGGAATTGTGTTGCCAACGAACGCATTCGGCATGCTCGTCCCCATTCTCCGCGAAACCCGCGACCTCTACACCGATTTTGGCCGCTATGTCCTCGGAGCCGGGGCTGTTGGCGCTCTCGGCCCCATGATCCTCGCCCCGGTGGTGCTGGCGCATGCGCACGACCACATGCAGCAGACTTTATTGACCATGGCTTTTCTGGCGCTCTCGGTCAGCGCGATCTTGTTGGCAAGGAGCCTTCAATCGGAAAGACTATCCCGCATGATCGAGCGCTGGATGACCGATACCTCCGTTCTGCCGATCCGGTTTTCGATCTTGATTCTCCTGGTGCTCACCTCGCTCGCCAACGAGCTCGGCATGGAGGTGGTTCTCGGCGCCTACACGGCCGGAGCGATGATCGCAATGATGGCCAAGGTGGAGATCCTCCAGTATCGCCTGACATCGATCGGCTCGGGATTTTTTATTCCCCTGTTTTTCATCGTAAGCGGTGTTGAATTCGACCTGCCATCACTCGTTAGCGGTCCGGGGAGCATTGCCCGCCTGATCATCTTTTGCGCCGGTTTTCTCTTAATCCGCGTTCTTCCGATCGGCTTTTACAAAGATGCGCTTCCCAAACGAGATCTGCTTCCGCTCGCTCTGTTTTCCGCGACCACGCTGCCGCTTGTCGTCGCGGTGACCTATTTGGGGGTGCGAACGGGCGACATGCTGCCGGCGAATGCGTCCGCCCTCGTCGGCGCGGCCGTGATCTCGGTCGTCGTTTTTCCGGCCGTCGCCATTTTCCTCCGGGCGAAACCCGAACAGGTGCAATTGGATCGCGTCGTGACCGACGCCGTCTGCCGCGTCGCCGATTTGGCCTCGGCGCAGTTTTCCCGCCTTACCGTCTTCGTGACCGCGAAAACCGCGGCCATGCGGAATGTAAAGCGGAATGATTAGGGCGCTTTTGGCCGTGGTTTTAGGCCCTGGAATTGTTGCGCGGATGGCTCGCGGGGTGAGGCAAGTTTGCGAGAAGCACGGCCACGATGCCGATGAGAAAAATTCCGTCGAACGTTCCGGCGCCGCCGATCGACGCAATCGGCGCGCCGAGTCCTTGGATTTTGCCGAGATTGAGGAGATCCGCTCCAATGAGCGTGCCGAGACTGCCGCCGATATAGGCCAGGGGCGCGGCATATTGGCGCGAGAGAAGCCAGGCAATGATGGCCGCGGTCATGGCTGGGACGAACACGGGCTCGGCGATCCCAAGACCCGGAATGGGATGGGCGAGACGGTTACAGACCACGGCGACGCCAACAATGGCCAGGGGGCCGCTCATCCATAAGCGATTCTTGGCGAGCAAATAGAACGACATCAGGCCGGGAATGACGGCGCCGCCAACATTCACCGCAATCACGGTGCCAGGCCACTCCTTTAGGACGGGAATCATATAGTGCATTCCGAAGAAATCGATCTCCTGACCTGACATCACCTGTTGCTCGGGCAATTCGGCGACAGGAATATTGAAAAAACTGCCGATCAGCGAACCAAGGAGAAGCAGCAGAGCGGCGCCGGAACTCACCCCAAGGCGCGTATAGGCATAGTGCAAGGCGCCGACCTGAACCAGCACAAGCAGAACGACGAAAATTGCAACGAGGATTGAAAAGAATGCCGGACTGAGCGGCAGATAATGAAGATGACTAAAGTGCATCGGCGCCTCGCCAAGTTCGCGGTCACGGCAAGCCGCCGCATGTTTCATGAAAATCCCAAAGGGAAATTTGCGGGCGCTGCCATCGAAGCAGACGTCCAAGGCCTTTTCAAGCGAAGTTTTGCTGGTCCTCGTCAGAAAATACGCCAAGACAAATGCCAGCTTTCAGATTTCGCAGAAAGAGAATGTGTTCCGTTAAGCAAGGAGGATAGTCATCGACGTTTGAAATCGGCGGCGCGCGCAGCGGGAGGCCGCCTATCGGGAATAAGTCCCGGGCGCACGGGATTCTTATTGTCAAATGAACGATATTGTCAGAAAAAAAGAGGCAGCATGAGGTTGAGTTCACATCACGCCAGTGGGGAATGATCCTCAACGGGAAAAGCAGGGTCTTGAAGATGTTGCATAATGGATTGGACTTGAAACGCACCGCAAAAGCCTTCCTGCCGCAATCGCTGATTGAGAAAGGGGCCACGGCGATGTTCCTCGCAAAAAAACAGTTTTCCGGTTTCGCGGGGGTAGAGGTTCCGGACGACCCCCATTTTGACGATCAATCAACGACGTATTTTTTAGACAAATTGGATCAATGTACATTTTATTTA
>DATJLX010000294.1:0-9444 GCA_035509135.1 Methylocella sp. | reverse complement strand
GGTCCGCTTGTCCCTGGCTTCTCGGCCATTCCATTCAACGATCTCGCCGCTCTGGAAAAAGCCTTGTCGGCGCGCAATGTCGCGGCGTTCCTCGTCGAACCCATCCAGGGCAAGGGGGTCAATCTGCCCGACGACCTCTATCTTCGCGGCGCCCAGGCTTTATGCCGGAAATATGGAACCTTATTCGTCGCCGACGAAATTCAGACCGGGGTTGGCCGCACGGGACGCTTTCTCGCGGTCGAACATTGGGGCGTCGAGCCGGATATCGTCTTGCTCGCCAAATCGCTCTCCGGCGGCCATGTGCCGGTCGGCGCGGTTTTGACCCGCAAAGCCATTTTCGAAAAAATGTTCAACCGCATGGACCGAGCCGTGGTGCATGGCTCGACTTTCGGAAAAAACGATCTTGCGATGGCGGCGGGTCTCGCGACCCTGGAAGTAATCGAGGCCGAACGGCTTATCCACAAGGCCGCGCAGACAGGCGCGCGGCTTCTCGCCGCTTTCGAGGACATGGCGAGGCGCTATGAACTTGTGCACAGCGTGCGCGGAAAAGGTCTGATGATCGGCATCGAGTTCGGGCCGCCGCGCTCGCTCAGGCTCAAGGCAGCGTGGTCTTTGCTTGAAACGGTCAGCGCTGGGCTGTTTTGCCAGCTCATCACGATCCCGCTGTTCAAGGATCACAAGATCCTCGCTCAGGTCGCGGGTCACGCAAACCTCACCGTGAAGCTTCTTCCGGCGTTTGTCATCACGGACGCCGATTGCGAATGGATTGAACAAGCCTTCGACGCGGTCATTGCTGACAGTCATCGGGTGCCGGGCGCTGTCTGGTCACTCGGCAAGACCCTGGCCGATCATGCCATGAAGGCCTATGCGACGAAATGATCTTACATAAATGTCTTGCATAAAAGAAAGACATGACCACAATTTTTGAACCAACGCAGTCACAGCTCTTCGATCTGGTTAAGCCCTATTTGGACGTTCAGCCTTCGGGGCTTGGTTTCGCCATTGGCTATGCCAGTCCGCAATTTCCAAACAATGGAAGCTATTTCAATGGCAGTATTGGGAATCAATTCGGCAGCGCCTTGACCTTAATGGTGACACGCTGTTCGAGATCGCATCCATCAGCAAGACCTTCACGGCAACGCTCGTTTTTCGGGCACCATCGCCTCGCAGGCCGGCGTCTTTGTCTCTTGGTGAACGCCGACGGCATCAACAACTCTGACGGCACCGAGATTGTGTGCGCGATCGCCAACGACCTCTTATTCGTCATGCAGGGGCAAACGACGCCCGCCGACAAATCCCGTTATCCCAGGGCCGCTCTCCGCCGCCGCAGGCAGGCGTAAAATCAGCTAATTTAGCCCGTTCCGGCGTTTTCTTCCCGATTACAGCTTGTCAAACGATGAAATGGCTTGCTCTACCTTTGGTGATTGCCGTGTGGCAATTGCGCGCAAGCCGGGATCCGTGCCGTTGAGGAGAAAATCGCGATACAAGGTTTGAAGCTGGAGCAAAGCCTCCATTTGCGTAGACACGAAAAGCAAATCGAAGTCTTTGCCTTGCGAGGCCGACAGCCGTTGCAAATTGCTGACTTGGGCCGGCAGCAAATTCGGCGCGCTGATCTTGGCGCCTGGCTCGATTTTTCCCGAAATGGGGGAGCGAGGGGTCACGACCGGACCCTTCACATTGACCCAAGCATTAAGGGAACGGGCGACATCGGTCTGATCCTTGGCGAGCGTCTCCGCCAACTTCTGAAGCTTGCTGTTGCGGGACTTGGAAATGGCCAGGCGGCTGGCCGTGGCAATAAAATTCGCTGTGGGGATGGCGCTCGCTACAAAATGCGTCAGAACTTCGCTAGGCGACGGGATTTTAGGAGATGAAGACGGCGACGAAGCGGGGGGCGCCGTTGTTTCAGCCCCCGTCTGAGCGGCGGCAGGCGTTGCGCCCATCACAACGGCCAGGGCTTTCGCTGCCCAGGCGCGCCTGGATATGTGAGCGGGCCAGAAGGAAAGTTCCACCTTTTTCTCCATCAAGGCCAGCCAGCCGCAACCATCGATAAATGTTGGGTTGCTCAAGCAAAACATTCCAATCGGTTTGCTTAACGGCCCGTTGCTCTATGCCAAGGTCCATCCACAATCATTATAAATCATATGCGCCGGTTTCAGGTGTTTTTCTTAAGCGACGCCTTTATTGCGGGCCGGTATCCCGCGGCGCGGTTGGCACATCCCGCTTCGGAACGGAGGCGGGCCTTTGTTCGGCAGCCGTTTTTTTCGTCATCGCCCTTGCCGGTTTTGCGGGCAAATTGGCGTGGTCCTCGATTGCCGTCTGCAAAGCGAGCGCGCGCGCCTGGGTGATCCGCAGCGCACAAAAACCATGCACATCCTCGCTCAAATAATCGCGGCACATCACGTCGCGCTCCGATGAGAACCCCGCTTGTTCGCCGGCGATTTTCTTAATTCGATCCTTGTCCTTGCCGGCGCTCTTGAGCAGCGCGCGAAACGCCGCCCGCATCTGAGATTCCGCATGTCCCCGCGCGGACTCCAATTGTTTCACCTCGCCTGGACCAAAGCTGCCGCCCGGGGGACCCCAAAGCCCCGCCACGGCGGCCCGGCAATCCGCCGCCGGAAAATCGCAGGCGGGAGGAACACGCATGACATTGACGGCGCCGTCGAGCACATCGAATGAGAAGGGGCAGGCTTCGATTGCCACCTCATACTGGGAGACGCCATGGGGCCGGCCGGCGAACCGCGCTTGAATGGGGGCATCCGCGACCACATCGACGCGGCACGGCTCGCCCGGACGCGAGATTTCTTCTCCGGCAAGCGAGAGCCGGGTGATTTCGAGCCCCTTGTCGGCCGCGCTCTGGAAAGCGATGGTGCCGGCGAAGCCGTCGCGCGACAGATCACGGCCGACAACCGACCCCTCCGAAGGCGGCTTTAATCTGTCGGGTTTCGGTTTCCCCGGCCCGGCGCCGGAGGGATTTTGGGCAAGATTCCCCGCCGTGGACGGCGATGCCTGGAGGGCTCCTGGAAGCAAGAGTTGGGCTCGCGCCGGAGCCTGGATCAAGAGCGTCGCCAGAAGGACGGACAGACTGCGTCTCAAATGGAATGGGTTCACGATCATATCGCCAATAGAACGCCTCGGAAGAACGCCTCGGGCCGCTTCCTGGCAGGTTTGACCCGATTGGACCGTCGAATCAAGGCAAACTTACCGGATTTCCGCGCGGATTCCGCAAGCGAGCCATAGCCAATTTATTGCTTGCCGTTTGCGCAATCGCGGCATGTCCCCCATATCCTGCGTTACATCGCCTTGCGCAGCGTGATCGTCCTCTTATATTTGGCGCATCTTGCGTTCACGCGCTGCGATGCCAATTTGAATGAAATCGGGGACCGGGCGAAAATCCGTCCGCCCATATGCTGGACCGCTTCGGGGTCCGGTGGTCTTGCGGATCGAAAGGAAGAGCGAACATGGGTAAAGTTATCGGAATCGACCTTGGCACCACCAATTCTTGCGTGGCGGTCATGGAGGGTGCGACGCCGAAGGTTATCGAGAATGCCGAGGGGGCACGGACGACGCCTTCGATCGTCGCCTTCACCGATGACGGCGAGCGGCTTGTCGGCCAGCCGGCCAAGCGGCAGGGCGTCACCAATCCCGAACGCACCTTTTTCGCGATCAAGCGGCTGATCGGCCGGACGTTCGACGACCCGATGACCAAGAAGGATATGGGACTCGTCCCCTACAAGATTATCCGGGCTCCCAATGGCGATGCCTGGGTCGAAGCGGATGGCAAGCAATTTTCCCCTTCGCAGATTTCGGCTTTCATTCTGCAAAAAATGAAGGAAACCGCCGAAGCCTATCTCGGCCAGCAAGTGAGCCAGGCTGTCATTACCGTTCCGGCTTATTTCAATGATGCCCAGCGGCAGGCAACCAAGGACGCCGGCAAGATCTCAGGCCTCGAAGTCTTGCGGATCATCAACGAGCCGACGGCGGCGGCGCTTGCCTACGGCCTCGACAAGAAAGGGGCTGGGACGATCGCGGTCTATGATCTCGGCGGCGGCACTTTCGACATCTCCATCCTTGAAATCGGCGATGGGGTCTTCGAGGTGAAATCGACCAATGGCGACACCTTCCTCGGCGGCGAGGATTTCGACGTGCGCCTTGTCGAATATCTCACCGCCGAATTCAAGAAAGACAATGGGATTGACCTGAAAAAGGACAAGCTCGCGCTCCAACGCTTGAAGGAGGCGGCCGAAAAGGCCAAGATCGAATTGTCCTCCGCGACCCAAACCGAAATCAACCTGCCCTATATCACCGCCGACGCCACCGGACCGAAACATCTCGCCTTGAAACTCACAAGGGCGAAATTCGAGGCGCTTGTCGACGATCTGATCCAAAAAACCGTCGAACCCTGCCGCAAGGCCTTGAAAGACGCGGGCCTGAGCGCGGGCGAGATCAATGAGGTCGTGCTGGTCGGCGGCATGACCCGCATGCCCAAGGTGCAGGAGGTCGTGCGGAGCTTCTTTGGCAAGGAGCCCCATAAGGGTGTCAATCCGGATGAAGTCGTTGCGATCGGCGCGGCGGTTCAGGCAGGCGTCCTGCAAGGCGATGTGAAAGACGTGCTTTTGCTGGACGTGACCCCCCTGTCGCTCGGGATCGAGACCTTGGGCGGTGTGTTTACCCGTCTGATTGAGCGAAACACGACAATTCCGACCAAGAAGAGCCAAGTCTTTTCAACCGCCGAAGACAATCAGACAGCCGTCACCATTCGCGTCTTCCAGGGCGAACGGGAAATGGCGGCTGACAACAAGCTGCTCGGCCAGTTCGATCT
Organism: Methylocella sp.; assembly: GCA_035509135.1. Lineage (GTDB taxonomy): Bacteria > Pseudomonadota > Alphaproteobacteria > Rhizobiales > Beijerinckiaceae > Methylocapsa. The sequence continues at coordinate 4,625 of DATJLX010000294.1, read as the reverse complement.
TGTCGGGATTCCCGGCGCGCCGCGCGGCGTGCCTCAGATCGAAGTCACTTTCGATATCGATGCCAATGGCATCGTCAATGTCTCAGCGAAAGACAAGGCGACCAACAAGGAGCAGCAGATTCGTATTCAGGCTTCCGGCGGGCTCAGCGATACTGACATCGACAGAATGGTGAAGGACGCCGAGTCACATGCCGCGGAGGATAAGAAGCGCCGCGAACTCGTCGACGCCAAGAATCATGGCGAGGCGATGATTCACACGACCCAGAAATCGCTCGAGGAGTTTGGCGCCAAGGTCGCCCAATCCGACAAGAGTGCGGTCGAAGCCGCGATCAGCGCCTTGAAGTCGGCCCTCGAAGGCGAGGATACCGAAGCGATCAAGGCCAGGACGAATGACCTCGCGCAAGCCTCCATGAAACTTGGCGAGGCGATGTACAAGGCGCAAGGCGCGGGACCCGGCACAGACGCCCCCCATGCTGAAACCAAGGACGATGTCATCGACGCCGACTTCAAGGAAGTCGGCCCGGACGACAAAAAATCGGCGTAAAGCAGCGGAGGATGCGCTGACGAGGGTGTTTGCGCGGGGGATCCCTTGGCGCATAACGTCGTTTGCGCCAGAAGGGCACACGAGAGACCATGATCGCCTCATCCTTGATCGCGCATAGTCTCTCGTGGTGTGTGTCTTAGAGGGTGAGGCCGGCAATTTTGGGGACATGGTTTGATTCCTTTGGACGAAGTTGGTTTTCAGTGTCAACGAAATGCAATTGGATCACTTTGGCGCCGGAAGGGATGAATTTTGCATGAGGGTGCAGGCAGTGCGGGAAGCACGGGAAGTGCCCGCCGGAAAGCGTCGGGAGGCATACATTTTGGAACGCAAAGCACGATGATGAGGCGGTGTTATTACGAAATTCTGGGCGTTTCCAAAAGCTGCACGGACGCCGAGATGAAATCCGCTTTTCGCAAGGCGGCCATGCAATGTCATCCCGACCGCAACCCCGGGAATGTGGAAGCCGAACTTCAGTTCAAGGAATTGAACGAGGCCTATCAGGTCTTGTCTGATTCGCAGAAACGGGCGGCCTACGATCGCTATGGTCACGCCGCCTTCGAGCACGGCGGGTTCGGAACCGGAGGTGATGGCTTCGCCGCGTCGATGGCCGATATTTTCGACGACCTCTTCGGCGATGTGATGGGCGGGCGGCGCGGTGGCGGACGCCGGGGACCCGCGCGCGGGTCGGATCTCCGCTACAATATGGAAATTACACTCGAAGAAGCCTTTCACGGCAAGACCGCATCGATCAGTCTGCCGACTTTGATCAGTTGCGAATCTTGTGCGGGATCCGGTGCCAAACCAGGCGCGAAACCAAGGCATTGTCCGACCTGTGGGGGGCAGGGGCGGGTGCGCGCGCAGCAAGGCTTTTTTGCCATCGAACGGACCTGTCCGCATTGCCATGGGGGCGGCGAAATCATCGACGACCCTTGCCAATCCTGCGGCGGTTCGGGCCGCACGACCAGGCAGCGCAGTCTTTCCGTCAATATTCCGCCGGGTGTCGAAGATGGGACACGCATACGTCTCGGCGGGGAGGGCGAGGCCGGCGCAAAAGGCGGTCCGGCCGGCGATCTTTACATTTTCGTGTCAACGAAGCCGCATCCCTTTTTTCAGCGCGAGGGCGCCGATCTCTTCTGCCGCGTCCCTATCTCGATGGTCCAGGCGGCGCTCGGCGCCGAGGTGAGCGTGCATACGCTCGCCGATGGCGAGGCCAAGGTGAAAATTCCGGAGGGGACGCAATCTGGCAAGCAATTCAAACTGAAAAACAAGGGCATGCCAGTTCTGCGATCGCGTGAAATGGGTGATCTTTACATCGAGGTGAGGATTGAGACGCCGCAGAATCTCACCAAGCGGCAGTGCGAACTTCTCGCCGAATTCGAAGCTTTGTCCTCGACAAAGACACATCCGGAATCCTCTGGCTTTTTTGCCAAAATGAAAGACTTCTTCGAGAATTTAAGCGGGCAGTGACCCCTTGCCCGCCTTGACGTCCCCTTGGCACCCCTTGCCCCTTTCAATTATTTATGTTTGATGACGCCTCGCCCCTTGTTGGCGAATTTGCAGGCGTAATATCCCCTGCACGAGGGAGGAACACTTTCTTGCGTAGCCAGCCCGCGCACGTGCACCGGCGCAGCTCAATAAAAAGCAACACACCCATCGAGGAGCGGATCGCCGACGAGGCGCGTTTCTTTAAGTCGTGGCTCGACAATCCTGCGATTGCTGGCGCGGTCTCCCCTTCTGGGCGTTTTCTGGCGCGCATGATGGCTCGTTATGTCGATCCGCGGAAAGCGGGGCCGGTCGTTGAGCTTGGACCCGGCACTGGCGCGATCACCGAGGCGCTTCTGGAGCGCGGCATCGCGCCAGGACGGCTTTTTCTCGTTGAATTCGACCCTGGTTTCTGTAAGCTTTTGAAGCGGCGTTTTCCTGGTGTTCATGTCATCAAGGGGGATGCCTATGCCCTCAAGGAGACCTTGGGAAACAAGCTCCGCCGGCCGCCCGCCGCCATCGTGTCAAGCTTGCCGCTCTTGCTGAAACCTGAGATGCAAAGGCTTGCGCTCCTCGCCGATGCTTTTCAATGCATGACACGGGAGGGATGTTTCGTCCAATTCACTTATGGGCCCCTGTCGCCGATACCCCGCGACATCGCGTCGGCGCTGGCAGTTCACGTTGAAGCCTCCCCGCCGGTCTGGTGGAATCTGCCGCCAGCACGCGTCTGGATTTACCGGCGTCAGCCGCAGGAAGCGAATTTCATGGCGCAACGGCAGCATAACCCCGCGCAAGAGTTTCTCGGCAGGCTCAAGCTCGAAACCGAAAAGATCCATCTCGACTTGAAGAGAGAAATCGCCGCCGCCAAAGCCAGGCTTCGGCTCGAGCCGAGACGCGGGCAGCCCTTTTGGCAAGGGCAACGGCCAGACCCCGCTCTCAAGAGCGCGCGCGGAAAGCCGTCCGGCATCGATCATTCGCCCCCGCTATAATGTGCGCCGCCGCCCTTACCCGGCAAGAGGAGGTCGCCGCCCGTGAAAAACTGATCGTTGCACTCGATGTTGCGACACTTCGGGATGCCGAGGCGCTCGTGACAAGTCTTGGCGATACCGTCAGTTTTTATAAGATCGGCTTGGAACTCGCCTATGGTGGTGGACTTTCTTTTGCCCAGGACTTGATCAAAGATGGAAAGACCATCTTTCTTGACCTTAAGCTGCATGATATTCCAGTCACGGTCAGCCGGGCCTGCGCGCAGGTCGCCGGTTCTGGGGCACGATTCCTGACGGTTCATGCCTATCCGCAAACCATGAGGGCGGCCAAAAGCGCCGTGGCCGGATCGCCGCTCCTTATTCTCGGCGTGACCGTCTTGACCTCCTACGACAATCACGACCTTTCCGAAGCCGGCTATGCCTATGGGGTCGAGGGGCTCGTGGCGCGCCGTGCGGCGCAGGCCTGCGAGGCAGAAATTGATGGCCTTATTCTGGCGGCTGGAGAAGTGGCTGCCATCCGCGCCAGCCTTGGGCGGAAACTGATCCTTGTGACCCCTGGTATCCGACCGGAAGGGTCGGCGGCAGCCGACCAGAAAAGAACCATGACGCCGGCCGCCGCGATTGCCGCCGGGGCGGATTATCTTGTCGTGGGCCGGCCGGTCACCCAGGCGAAACATCCGCGCGAGGCAGCGGAAGCGATCGTTGCGGATATCGCCAGCGCCCCATGAGCGCGGAACAGAGCGCGTCCCGGGGGCGAATCCGCATTTGCTGTCCACCCCTAACTGAGAATGCGCGCAATGATGGCGTTCACCCGCTGGGCTTGGCCAATTGCCAGACCAGGCAATTCCCCAAAATAGGCCTCGCGCGCCAATTGGCCGAGGAAGCCGATAATCGCCGAGGCTTGCAGGTTTCCCTCAGCCGGCGATCCGCCCCTTGCATCGATCAAGGCCCGGATATGACCAAGCAGCGAAAATTGCCTTGTTTCCGGGCTCGCTTGCCGCCAAAACCGGCGCAAATTCTCCTGCACATAGAGGATCGCCTCTTGATCTTCATCGATGAGGCGCAAAGCACTTTCGACGATGGCCACGAGCTTTTGCCCGGCGTCGCCCGTGACAGCCTCGTCGGCGTCTCTGAAGGCGGTCCCCATCCAAATGTAACAGCAATCAAAGAGTCAAAGCGCCAATGCCTCCTTGCTCTCGAAATGCTTGAAAATAGCCGGATTGGTAAAACCGCTACCAGCCGATGCCATTGCGCAGGAACAGGCCTAGGGCCGCGCGAAGACAGGCGGCTTTCGCCAGCGATCGTCTTGGGCCAGAAAAGGCCGGAGCTCCCTCAGCTGCTTTTCCGCCGCGTTCATCCCGGCACAATTTCGTTCTCGGCGAGCCGCCGCGCGGCGTCGGGATCATGTGAGGGGAGCAGCACCGCAGGGTTTTTTTGCGCAAAGGCTTTAAGCCGTCTGATGCTGTCCGCTGCACGGCGCGCATCGATATGGCCGCCCGCCAATTCGCCACAAAGGAGTTGGTCTTGGCTGTAAACGGCATCGCCCGCGAAAATATAAGATAAATCCCCGCGCCGCAGGATGATCGAGCAATGGTTTGGTGTATGGCCGGGAG
>DATJLX010000293.1:0-9401 GCA_035509135.1 Methylocella sp. | reverse complement strand
ACTGGCGGAACCCCTGAAGGCTCATGGATTCAGTGAGAGTGCGACTCGCTCGCCAATAAATTGGCGAGGGGAACGTTTGCCGCGACGTTCTTTCTAGCATGTCTTGCAGCATTGGAACTTGATGGTATAAGCTTAGAAGATATATGATTAGAAATCATCGCAATTTGTTGCATACAAATTTCTTTCATCAATACTATATATTTGGCATAATGTAGTTATATCTTGTCCATCTCTAAGAGTTAGTATTTTATCCTTCCACTTATTTTCTTCTAATATCAAATATACTCCTAATAAACCACGTAAATTAACAAGCAAATAGTCTTTTTTATCAGAACCCTTTTTTTCTGTTATGATTGATGAGAATTTATGTGATATTTTAATCCACTTATTGATATATACCGAGACGCCCTTCTCACCATATTCAATTCTTAGGCCAATTAATTCCTCTGGACTCTTAGGAATTAATATTCTTCCAGCTTTTCGTGCTTGTTCTATTTCGGCATCTGTTACCCACGGTCTTGGGGGCTCTTGTTTTGCGGGAGTTGTGGATGATGGGACGACAGGCGCCATAGCCGTCGAAAAGGCGGTCAACTTTGGCGGCTCATGTCGGATCGGCCAAATCCACCAAGTGCCTAATCCAACCAGCACAATACTAACAAACGTCCCTATTTGCCAATATGACAACGCATTTTCTTTAAATTTTAGCTTGTCACTCTCTGGGATAGTCTTCCAGATCAACCAAAATCCAAGAATTGGAAAGCCGAACTGAGGCGCCCATCTCATAAGCTGGTCGATAGTGATTGAATCGATAATGGGAGCCGTCATATGCATGCCCCTGTCGTAAAATATCGATCTGACGAACTCCCAGAACCACTGCCATACAGCAGTAGCCAAGAAGGAAAGGGCAGGCAAAATACGATTCCGCATGCCCATACCTCTGACTCCGCTTGCGTAATTCTGCAATGGAGGTCCAGGTTTTGGGCTGTGGGTAGCGCACGCCGCGCTGCTGCCATCACCCTCAAAACACCGGCACGCCGCGCGCGTTGAGAGTCTGCGCCAAGGTTTCCAAGGCCTTCGCCCGCTTGCGGAAAAAGGTGTGCGGCGCCCATTGCTTTTCCTCGCAGAGCTTTTTGATCGAGCGGCGGCGCGCTGAGCGCAGCGCCCACAGCGTTGTCACCAGCGCCATGCCGGAATCGATGTCGCGCAATTCGCGCAGCCATTCGAAGGCTGCTTCCATCCGCTGGATTTCGATGGCTGAGGGACGGATCACCGTGCGGTTGTAAGTGCGTTCGCGCGCCTTGCGCTCGCTTTCCTCGAGCTCCGCCTGGGCCAGCCTATCGGCCCATTCGGTGAGGGTGCGCGGCCAATGCCCGCCCGGCTCGCGGGGCCCGCGCAACCGCGGCAGGCGGTCGAGCGTCGCAAAGGCCTGCACGAGCCTTTTGCCGGCGAGCTCCGCGGTCCAGAGCGGCGGCAAGGTTTCGCGGTCCGTGGCGATTGGGGCGCCGGCATGACCGGCGAGGGTTTCCTCGTCCATGCTCAGGCCCCATCGTCGAGGATATTGTCGATGAGATAGGGATCATCGGCGACTTCGAGGAGCAAAAGCTTGATCATCGATTCGCGTGTCATGCTGCGCTTCTCCGCCGCCTCATCGAAACGGCTGGCGGCGTCAGGCGGCAGCCGTAGCGACAAGGCGGCGGCCGCCGCGCGAAAGGCGAGGCCAAATCGTTGCGCCTGCCGGTGCACATTGTTGGGGGTCGAGGCGATGATGGGGTCCTCGGCGATCCGCCTTGCATCCCAGCCAAGGCCGAGAAGAAAGCCGAGGCGGGCAATACGCTCCCCCGTCCAGCGCGATTTGTGAGTTTCTGTGGCAACCGTCATGGCAAAATCTCCTATAAGGTATTATTACCTAAACTTTTATGGTAATCTTACCTGGTGCGAGGCTGACCAATTTCGGTTATTATACCGGCATGGAATTGGAAGATGTTCTCTCTCGAATCGAAAACCGCCTGAAGGCCGTCGGCCTTTCGGCGCATGCCGCGTCGCTTGCCGCCAGACGGCCGGACGCGATTCGCAATTTGAAGCGGGCCGTCAAGAACCACGACCGGCGCGGCGTGACGACCGAAACCCTGATGGCGCTCGCCCCGGTGTTGAAAACCACCGCCGCCTGGCTCCTCGAGGGGGTTGGCGATCCGGCGCCCGGCAATGTCGTGCAAGTGGTTGGGCGAATCGGAGCCGGTGCCGAGATCATGCCGGAATTCGAACAAATCCCCCCCGAAGGGCTATATGAAATCGAGGTTCCGTTCCCGATCGCGACCGATGCCATTGCTTTCCAGGTCGAGGGCGACAGCATGTGGCCCCGCTATGATCCGGGCGATGTGATCATTTGCTGGCGGCAAGGCACCCATGTCGATGAGGTCGTCGGCTGGGAAGCCGCGGTCCGGACGGCGGACGGCAAACGCTATTTGAAACGCATTCAGCGGGGCAGCACGAGCGGAACCTTCGACCTCGAAAGTCATAATGCGGCGCCGATCCGGGGCGTGCGAATCGAATGGGCCGCCGAAATCAAAGGGGTGGTCAGATCCGGTCAATGGCGCCGGAAGTGAAAATGAGTATACGGTAATAATACCTTTACACGGGTAAATTTACCTGCTACAAAAGGCTGGTTCCCGCCGGAGCCCGCCCATGCCAGATCCCTCGCCCGCCCAATTTCATGCCGAAGCCGCCTTCCGTGCGCAGGCCCTGCGTACGGTCATTCATCTCGTCAAGCACCGGGCGCGCGCCTATGCGAAGCGGCCGATGAGCCTGGAGATGGTCGCGCCCGGCCTCGCGGCGGCCGCGCCCGAGACCATGGCCGCCGTGGCAAAACAACTGATCGAGAAGGAAACAATGGCGCCGCGCCGGTGGTTCGGCTTTGGCGGGGAAGTCCCGATCCTCAACGCCAAGGCCGTGCTCCTCCTCGCACGGGCACGGCGCCGTGCGGCGAGGACCCCAGCGCCGCCGGCGGCGGCAGGGCCTTGAACCTTGTTTCTTCGCGTGCCCTCTTTTGAAAGCCTTGCGATCACGGCCTGTCCACACGCCGAGGGAAAGTGTTTTTCCGACCTCATGAACTCCAGGAAATCGGAAAGCCGCTTTCGATCTTGGTTCCGCTGCAGGTCTTGACGCGAACCGGAAACCTCTGCGCTTGACCCATGGGGAACCTCTAGCTCGATTGACGCCGCAGGAAAGCCGGGATCTCAAGCTGGTCCTCTTCGAGGGCCCGCGAATGATAGGCGCCCCGGCCATGCGTATCGGCCGCCGGCTGCGGAATGCGCGTTGGCGCCGGCGGATGCTGCGCCCGCTTGGCGTATTCGGCGTGAACGGGATTGGGCTGCGGCTGCCGGTAGGTCTGCGGAGGCCCGGGCTGCCGCACCGGCGGCTGCCTCTCGCGCGACGCGGGAACGGGGGCCGCTCCGTCCTGGCGGCTGATGCCAAAGGATGCGAGCCGCTCGAGCAGCGAGCGCCGCTTGGCCTCCGGATGCGGCTCGGCGGCCAATTCTCCCCGATGCGCGCGGATTTGATTCTGCGCCGGAAGCGGCAGATCGTCGATCTGCGGCATTCTCTGCGGCCGCACGACGGGCGAGTCGGGAACGAATGGCCCCGCGTCGTAATGCTCGCCAGGCCGCATCGCCTGTTGCCCCGGATCGGCATAGTGACGCGATTGCGGCGCGACTTCCTGGATATGGACTCTGTTCTCTCTGTTCTCGGGGCTTGTGGCGGGTGCGCCGAACAGCGGAACAGGAGCTTGCCCGCGCTCGTCATAGCGCGGATCATACTCCGCCGCCGCATAGCTTTCTTGCGGCGCGACATGCTGGCGCGGCTGAGCGGTCTCAATCGGACGCGCCGCCGTCTGCGCCCGCAGGCGGTTGGTGACCTCCGCGATGCGCGTCTCGGCGGCGGTCGGCTCATAGGCACCGATGGCATGGTCGATGCCGGTCGCGACGACCGAGACGCGGACAATGCCGTCAAGACTTTCATCGAAGGTCGCGCCGAGGATGATGTTGGCATCCTCGTCGACCTCCTGGCGAATCCGGCCGGCCGCCTCGTCGACTTCATAAAGGGTGAGATCATTGCCGCCGGTGATCGAAATGAGCAGCCCCCGCGCGCCCTTCATCGAAACCTCGTCGAGCAGCGGATTGGCGATCGCCGCCTCGGCGGCGAGAATCGCCCGCTTCTCGCCGGACGCCTCGCCTGTCCCCATCATGGCCTTGCCCATTTCACGCATGATGGCGCGAACGTCGGCGAAATCGAGATTGATCAAGCCTTCCTTGACCATCAGATCGGTGATGCAGGCAACGCCCGAATAAAGCACCTGATCGGCCATCGCGAACGCGTCGGCGAAGGTGGTTTTCTCGTTGGCGATGCGGAACAGATTCTGATTGGGAATGATGATCAGCGTATCGACGGATTTCTGCAATTCGGCAATGCCCGATTCGGCGACGCGCATGCGCCGCGCGCCCTCGAACTGGAACGGCTTTGTCACGACGCCGACGGTCAGGATGCCCATGTCCCTTGCGGCGCGCGCGATGACGGGCGCCGCTCCCGTGCCCGTTCCGCCGCCCATGCCGGCCGTGACGAACACCATATGCGCCCCGGAAAGATGATCACGAATCTCCTCGATCGCTTCCTCCGCCGCGGCCCGGCCCACTTCCGGCTGGGATCCGGCGCCAAGACCCTCGGTGACCTGGAGGCCCATCTGGATGATCCGCTCGGCCTTCGACGAGGTCAGCGCTTGCGCGTCCGTATTGGCAACAATGAACTCGACCCCGAGCAGGCCCGAGACAATCATATTATTCACCGCATTGCCGCCGGCACCGCCTATGCCCGCGACCATGATATGGGGTTTGAGTTCCCGGAGCTCGGGCGCTTTGAGATTGATCGTCATCGTCTGGCCTCTCGACGTTGGAGCGCCGGTCAAGGACGCTCTGGTTTTCTTCAGGTTGATCGCGGCACAATTCCTTGACTCGCCGCACTTACTCTTGCCGCACGCACGTCTAAAAACTGCTTTTGAGCCATTGCCCTACCCGTCCGATGTATCCCTGCGCTTGCGAATCTGGGAGCACCACGCGTCGCGATGGGCGGAAATGCTCGATGCCGCTCACTTGCGGATAGATCAGGAGCCCGACGGCCGCCGCGAAAGCCGGGCTTTTGGCGGACTCAGGGAGTCCCTTGATGCCGAGCGGACGGCCAAGCCGCACCTGCCCGGAGACAATGCGCTTGATTGCCGCCTGCATGCCGGTGAGCTGACAGGCGCCGCCCGTGAGAACAAGCCTTCGCCCGGCATGCGCCGGAAAGCCCGCTTGCTTCAACCGGTCGCGCACGAGTTCAAGGATCTCCTCGACGCGCGGCTTGATGATCGAGATGAGCTGCGCCTTTGGCAAATGCGCCGGACGCTCGCCATCCTCGCCGGCCTGAACCACCGCGATCGTCTCGCTTTCATCGGTAACCGATGCGAGACAGGCGCCATAAAGCGTCTTCAACCTTTCGGCATCCGCGAGCGTGATTCCAAGCCCGCGCGCGACATCCATGGTGACATGGTTGCCGCCAACGGCAAAACCATCGACATGCGTCAGATGACCGCCGGAAAAGACGCTGACCGAGGTGGTTCCCGCGCCCATATCAATCAAGGCGGCGCCGAGTTCGGCTTCATCATCGGCCAAGGCCGCGAGACCCGCCGCATAAGGCGTCGCAACCATGGCATCGACCGTCAAATGGCACCGTTCAACCGCGAGCATCAGATTGCGGGCGGCCGCCGCATCACAACTCAGCACATGCATTTCGGCGCCGAGTTCATCGCCGACCATCCCTCTTGGATCCCGGATGTGACGGGTTTCACCCAACGCAAAGCCGATCGGCAAGGAGTGCAACACCGCCCTTCCCTGCTGTTCGCCGCGCACCGTGCAGGCTTCGAGCACCCGATGGACGTCGGTCTCGGTAATGGCGCGCCCGGCAATCGCGACCTTGGCGTCATAGAGCCGCGAGGAGAGCCTGCCGCCCGTCGCATTCACGATCACGCTTTCGATCTGCACCCCGGCCATGCGCTCCGCCGCATCGACAGCAAAGCGGATGGCCGCTTCCGCCGCGTCCATATCGACGATGGCGCCGCCTTTCATGCCGCGCGAGCGTTGATGGCCAATGCCAAGAATGCGGCAACGATGGGTGCGCCCGCGCAGCGTATCGGAAGGATCGCTCGGATTGAGCCGCGCGACGAGGCAGACGATCTTCGACGTGCCAATGTCGAGCACGGAAAGCACCGCGCTTTTCTTGGCCGGCAGAGGCGGCAGGCGCGGCGGCAAGACCCTCGAATTCATATATGGCCGCCTTTCGCCTTGCTCTTGGGAAGAAGCGTCGCGGCCCGTTCCGCCGCGGCTTCCTCGGTCAATCGGGCGACAAGACGCCCAGGCTGGCGCAGATCAAGAGAAATGAGGTCCCGGTCGAGAATATGCGCGGTCCGTTGAAGCTCGGCGAGCCTTGCGAGCGCGTCTTCTGGCGCCGTTTCCGGCAAAAGAATTTCGATCCCATTCGCCGTTTTCAGCGTCCAGCGGCGCTGCGCGACGAGCACCCCCGCCACGATGCGTTCGCGCATGTCACCCGCCGTATCGAGAAGCGCCAAATATTGGCCGAGTTTCTCATTGGCCCCGGTGCCGACGACCAGGGGCAAATGAATAAATCGCTGATCACGCATCGCGGCGATGGGAACGCCATCGGCGGCGACGATTTGCACATGGCCATCGCACTGCCAAAGGGCGAATGGCTGCCGCTCCTCGATTTCGATCAAAAGCCGGTCCGGGTAGAGTTTCGTGATGGCCGCTTCTTTGACGAGCGGCAGCTTGAGCAGCCTTTCCCGGATTTTCGCGACATCAAGGAAGAGAAGCGAATTGCGCGGCCCGATCCCGGCAATGGTGAGAAGGTCTGGTTCCTTGATTTCGCGCTCGCCCGAGATCGTCACGGACTTGATCGAGAAACCAAACGCCTTGGCAAGGATGTCGGCGGGTTGCCCATTGGCGGCCACGAAGGCGGCATAATGGCCGCCCTTCACGGCACCATAGCCGCCGACCACCAAGAGCAGCGACAAGGAAAAGCAAGCTCCCGTGCCGGGACCCGCAAGACGGCTCAGGATTTGATGCCGCAAGCCCTGGCGCTTCGGGCGCGCGGGCGGCAAGATCTCCGGCCGCGCCGCGGCCGTTTCAGCGATCGTCAAAGCCCCGGCATACGCCAAGGCCGCAGGAGCAAAGCCTAGCCCCCCCGGCCTCACCGATCTAAGGAGGCGTCCTCGACCATCCATCGAACAAGCTCACCAAATTTAAGGCCAGCGAAGGCCGCGAGTTCCGGCACAAGTGAAGTCTCGGTCATCCCCGGCTGGGTATTGACTTCCAAAATCACGAGTTCCCCCTTGCCGCCGGGCTGATCGTCATACCGGAAATCCGTCCGGCTCACGCCGCGACAGCCGAGCGTCCTATGCGCCACAAGCGCCAACTCTTGAACATTTTGGTAAATATTTCCTTTAAGATTTGCCGGAAGGAGGTGGATGGAGCCCCCTTTGGCGTATTTTGCGTTATAGTCGTACCAGCCCCCGTCCGCCGCGCGTATCTCAATGACATCATAAGCTTTTTCGCCGATAACGGCGCAGGTGAGCTCGCGGCCGGCGACGAAGCGTTCAACCAGAACTTGGCTGTATTGCCAATCCTCACTGGTTAATTCTTGCGGAGGCGCGTTCGCCCCTTCCTTGACGATCAAGACGCCGACGGACGAGCCTTCATCGACCGGCTTGATGACGTAAGGGGGCGGCAGAACATGAGCCTTGGCCGCGATGTGGCGATCGACCGTAACCCCTTCGGCGACCGGAATTCCGGCGGCGCGGAACAGCTCCTTGGCGCGGTCCTTCCGCATGGCGAGCGCCGAGGCCAGCACGCCCGAATGCGTATAGGGAATGCGCAGCATTTCCAGAATGCCCTGCATGATGCCGTCCTCGCCGAACCGCCCATGCAGCGCGTTAAACGCGACGTCGGGTTTGAGCTTCGCCAGCACCTCGGCGATGGTGCGATCGACATCGAGCCTGGTGACGGCGAACCCCTCCGCTTCGAGGGCTTTCGCGCAGGCCTCGCCCGAGTGGAGCGAAACCTCGCGCTCCGCCGAGAGGCCGCCCATGAGGACGGCGACGTGCTTCGTCATGATAACTCACCCATCAATTTGGTAAGGTTTCCGGCTCCAATCGGACAAAAATGTTTCACGTGAAACATTTTGGTACGATTGACGCTTTGGTTGAATGTACACGCGCGAGGCGTGAGCCGATACAAAGCCGGGATTTGGCGCCAGCGCAAGGCTGGGTTAGGATATAAAATTGGCTCATAGAATTTTCGGAATCATGGCCGGACCGGCCAGAATATTCCATTCATCGACGGCTGACCCGAGCCTATCTGAACCCGGACAGGACGGCGCGCAGCGCCGCCGCCTGCGGCGGGCACGCTCCTTGAGTTCAAAGTTCAGATAGGCTTTCTTGCTGCCGCGCGATGAATGGGGGTTTCCGCGCATAATGCGCGCGTAGTGACCTCACAGATCGAGTTCCGATTGGATCTCGGTTTTTTCGCGCTTGGCTTTTTTGAAGACGGATGTGTCCTGCCAGGGCAAATGCAGCGGGTTGCTGGGACCGAAAAGCTGTTCGACAGTGACGATCTGGATTTTGGGAAATTGGCCGTAGTCCGTCTTGTAGAAGCCAGCAGCCGCGGCTTGCGTGACCATGCCCTTGGTTGGCGGCTCCAGCGTGAGAAAGACGCCCATCTTGGCGCCTTCCTGATCGACTGTCACAATGAGATCCTTCACCATCGCCGGATTGAGGCTTTGGCCGCCCTTGACCGAGACGATGACCTTTTCGGTCTTCTTGCCGTCGGGCTTGATATAGAGAAAACCGTCAACGCCTCCGTCACCCCCTTTTTTCCCACCCTTATAGGGCTGGGCGCCGATCATCGCGAGCGCCCATTTCTGGAACTCATATTTGTCTTGGAGAGCGAGTGTTCGCGCCCCACCGAGGTCTTTTGGCTCGCCATGGATGTCGAATTGGATTCCCGCAAAAGCATCTTTCAGGCGCCGCTGAATCAGATGGATGGCGAGATGGGTGACATCGATGCCGATCCAGCAGCGGTTCAATTTTTGCGCGGCGTGAACCGTCGTGCCACAGCCGCAAAAGGGATCGAGAACAAGATCGCCTTCATTGGAGGAAGCGGAGAGGATGCGTTCAAGAAGGGCGAGCGGTTTCTGGGTCGGGTAGCCGAGGCGTTCCTTGGCGGTTTGATTTAGCCGGTCTATATCGGTCCAAACATCCCCGACTACGATCATTCGGTTTTCGTGATCAAAGGTACCGCATCCCG
>DATJLX010000292.1:0-9820 GCA_035509135.1 Methylocella sp. | reverse complement strand
CACCACCTACTGGATGACCATCCTCTATATCGAGGAGCCGGTCGAACTGATCTCCTTCCTGGCCCTCGTCGGCTGGATGTGGAAGACCCGCGACAAGGACGTGGCGAATGTCGCGCCGCGTGAGGAAATGCGCCGTATGTTAAACTTGTGCTGCTGGCTCGTTATCTATGGCGTCGGCATCTACTGGGGCGCCAGCTACTTCACCGAGCAGGACGGCACCTGGCATATGACGGTCATCCGGGACACCGACTTCACGCCAAGCCATATCATCGAGTTCTATATGAGCTACCCGATGTACATCGTGCTGGGCGTGGGCGGCTTCATGTATGCCCGCACCCGGCTTCCGACCTTCGCCTGCAAGGGCTGGTCGATTGCCTATGTTCTCCTGTTCGTTGGCCCGTTCATGATCTTCCCGAACGTCGGGCTCAATGAATGGGGCCACACCTTCTGGTTCATGGAGGAACTGTTTGTTGCTCCGCTGCACTGGATGTTTGTCTTCTTTGGCTGGTTCTCCCTTGCGACTTTCGGCGTCTCGCTGCAGATGATGGGCCGTATCAAGGAGCTTCTTGCCGGCTATGAGGATGTGGTTGGTGCCGAACCGGCTGAATGATGGAACACTGGCGGAGCCAATCTCTTAGCCTCTCATTCGGCTCCGCCAAGGTTTAGACCTTGGAACGACGGTTCCAAGGCGCCAATTTGCTGTTGAATTAAGCTCAACTCAAGTTCGCTCCATTGATCCGGCGCCAATCTTTAGGAAATTATGTCCGGGGAGTTCCCCCGTTGGAGCAAAAGCACCAACGGGGGAAACAACTTTAGGAGATTCAAGCAATCATGATCACTCGAGGATTAGCCGCATGGCTGCTTGCCATGGTTTTGCTCACCTCGGCCGCCTATGCCCATGGCGGGGTTGGGATGGTGGACAATCGGTGCGTTTTGCGGATTGGCCCCGATATTATGTTCTTCACCGGATACCAGCCGCAAAATTCCCGAGACGAGTTTTGCGACGACATCCCTAGCGTTGGGCAAACCGTTGTCGCACTCGATATGCAAGATACCGAACTTCGCAGTATGCTCACTGAAATCCGCATCATCAGGGATAATGGAACCCATACGCGCATGAATGGACTGCCGTTCTTGAACGATGCGGAGTTGGCGAGCAAGGAAGTCCTCGATCCCGTCACCATCACCTATCTGCCCCCGAAGAAATATCCGACAGGCACGTTGACCTTTGAACACACCTTTCCAGAGAATGGGAAATTCATCGGCATTGTGACGGTGGAAAACGATCACGGCCAGAAGTATGTCTCCCAATTTCCGTTCGCGGTCGGTCAATCGCTTAGTCGAAGCATCGGAATCTATGCCGCGATGATCTTGGTGCTCGCCGCCGGGATTTACGGTCTTTGGCGCTACAGTGGCCAGAAGCCGAAGGCTACCCCAATCCCGAAATATAGGAAGGGTTGAAAACTGCCAGCAAACCCGTCCAATGCCACCGCGCGGAAGAATTGGTGCCACAAGAATGGCTGCAGAACTTAGACTCAGCAAAAGAGATTGATGAAAGGTTTGAGAGCAGACATATTATCCATTAAGTTCGTCCGTAGATTCTGAACATGGAAATCTATCAGCTCATCCATTTCCTTGCGATTGTCGAGACGGGCAGTTTTACGAAGGGCGCGGACCGCGCGGCTGTCTCGCAGTCCGCCATATCGGCGAGCATCGCGAAGCTTGAAGCGGAATTCGATGTCCAATTGCTGGACCGGCGGCGCTCCCCGGTGGTGCCAACCAGCGCAGGGGAGCGTTTGCTCGAAGCAGGCAGGGCAATCCTTCAAATATGCAATACGGTCAAGGGCGAACTCGAAACAATCGCTCGGCCGAAAGTTTTGAGGATAGGAATCCTGCAAACCCTCTCCAGTCGCCACATATCCAAGCTCCTGGGTTCTTTCCGGCGCGGAAACCCTCATGTTGCGATCGAGGTGTCCGACGGGTCTTACGAGCAATTGGTCGAATTGCTCGCTGAACGGCAGCTTGACGCGGTCCTCACGCTCCTCGATGACGGCACCGCGAAATTCGAGGGCAAAGTTCTCTTCAAGGAAGCCTATGCGTTGGCCGTGCCACTCGATCATCGCTTCGCACAACGAGAAAAAGTGACGGTTGCCGATCTTCACGATGAACCTTTTATCGTGCGGACAGGCCGCGATCGGTTCAAAGATGCGAGCAATGCGCTTATCTCTCGGGGTATTAAGATACGCGTGGTGTATAGAACGGCCCAAATCGACAGGACATTGGCTCTTGTCGCCGCTGGGGTAGGCCTATCGTTTATTCCGGCCCGTCTCGGGACACCAGCCGTGAAGCTGGTGCAGGTCGCTGACATGGACTTCTTTAGAACATACGGGCTCCTGTGGGCGCGCGAACGGGAGGATGACCTCAAGGAATTCATAACATTCGCCGAAAGCCATTGCTGGACGGATTAAGCTCAGAACCCAATCACAATATTCGTATTGGCGTCTTCGGCACACGGATACTGATCATGGAAATCTACCAGTTCATTCACTTCATTGCGGTCGTCGAGACAGGCAGCTTCACGAAGGGTGCGGACCGGGCGGCTGTCTCCCAGTCCGCCATATCGGCCAGCATCGCGAAACTTGAAACGGAATTCGATGTCCAATTGCTGGACCGGCGGCGCTCCCCGGTGGTGCCGACCAGCGCCGGCGAGCGGTTGCTCGAAGCAGGCAAGGCAATCCTGCAAATATGCAATACGGTGAGAAGCGAACTCGAAACGATCGCTCGGCCGAAAATTCTCCGGATCGGCGTGTTGCAATCTCTCTCAAGCCGCCACGTCTCGAGGTTGCTCGGTTCCTTCCGGCGCGCAAACCCCTTTATTGCGATCGAAATGTTCGATGGAGTCAGCGAGCAGCTTATCGGATTGTTGGCCGACCGGCGGGTCGATACGATTTTGACGGTCTTCGATGAAGCGTCTGCCTCAAAATTTCCAAGCCGGGTTCTTTTTGACGAACCTTACGTCTTGGCGGTTCCCGAGGGACACCGTTTCGCGCAGCGCAAAAGCGTGAAGCTCTCCGATCTTCGTGCCGAACCGTTCATTGTGAGGGCGCGCTGTGATCGGTATCACGATGTGAGCGATGCGCTGGAGTCTCGCGGCATAAAGCTGAATGTCATGTATAAGACCGATCAAGACGACAGGGCGCTGGCTCTCGTCGCCGCTGGAGTAGGCCTCGCGCTTTTCCCCGCCCATTTCGAGATGCCGGCGGTTAAAAAAGTGGCGGTGTCGGACTTGGGCCTCTCGCGGGCTATCGGTCTTCTTTGGGCGCGGGAACGGGAAAACGACCTTAAGGAATTTATTTGTTTCGCGGAAAGCCATTGCTGGACGGCTTAGCACTAAACACCGAGTGTCGGAGAGCCAAGCAGAAGCCGATCAACCCGAAGCGCCTGCCCAGAATGGGCGAGATCAACTCACGTTGAAAACAAATTCTTGGCGCTGAAATTCGTTTGTCATTCTCAACCTTATCGCAACCGTCTGCTTGATTCAAATCCCGGCTTCCTATCGCCCCCTCATGCAAATGTGCGTTTGCACTTCGTTCCGGTGAAATTCCCTGTCACGCGCCCATCAGCGCCGCGACATGCGCGGCGGCGGAGCCGGCAAGGCCTTCGAGGTCGTAGCCGCCTTCAAGAACCGACACGATGCGGCCCTTGGCGTGCTTCTCGGCGACCTCCATCAGCCGGGTGGTTGCCCAGGCGAAATCCTCTTCGACCAGGGCAAGGCTGCCCAGCGGATCGCGGCGATGCGCGTCGAACCCCGCCGAGATGACGATCAAATCCGGGCAGAATGCCTCAATGCGGGGCAAGAGCGCCGTCTCCAGCGCCTCCCGGAAGATCTCGCCATTGTCGCCCGCCCTGAGCGGCGCGTTGACGATCGTATCATGCTCACCGCGCTCATCCCGCCCGCCGGTGCCCGGATACAGTGGCATCTGATGGGAGGAGGCATAGAGCACCGAGCGGTCGGACCAGAAAATCTCCTGGGTGCCATTGCCATGATGGACATCGAAATCGAGAATCGCCACCCGCTCGGCGCCATGGGCGGCTTGCGCATGGCGGGCGGCGATTGCCGCGGTGTTGAAGAAGCAAAAGCCCATCGGCGAGGCGGTTCCGGCATGATGGCCGGGGGGACGCATCGCAACGAAGGCATTCTTGGCGCCCCCGCGCATGACCTCATCGACCGCCATCGTGACGCCGCCGACGCAATGGGCGATGGCCTCGAAACTTTTCGCGCTCATTGGCGTGTCGGGGTCAACATGGATTCGCCCGCGCGCCGGCGGCGCCGCCTCGATCGCGTCGGCATAATCAGCCGGATGCACGCGCAACACGGCCGCCCGATTGTAGCCAGGGGCATCTTCCCGGCGCAGCATCGCGAAGCATTCCTGATTAAGAGCCTCGAAAATGACCCGGAGCCGGTCAATGCGTTCGGGATGACCAGGTCCGGTCTCATGTTCAAGGCAAGCGGCGTGGCTCAAAAGAAGCGTCGTCACAATCGAAAAACTCTTGGGGTTCGCCAGTTCGCCGTATCATTTATGGCGTTCGAATGCCCCTGTCTATTCGGCCGCACCGGCATACGCCCGGTCCGGCACCCATCTCCCGCACTCAGCAAAGGCCGCGCCAGTCCGTAAAAGGAGACCTATCAACGGACAGAAATATAAAGCATATTGGGGACGCCGAAGGTGAAGTACTAGGTGTCGATCAAAGCATCGATCGAATTCCGGGAGGACAAATTGGCGCGGAGCTTGCCTGGTGAGATAGATAGTTTGTTGGCGTGGCGTGCTGGCGGCCGACTTTTGATCGGGCGCGAGCGTATTGCTCTGCTTGAATCCGTTATGGAGCATAAGAGCATCACCAAGGCGGCGGAAGTCACGGGTTTTAGCTACAAGACCGCTTGGGATGCGGTCAACGCCATCAATAATTTGTTGCCGCGCCCCGCCTTCATCACCCGCACCGGCGGCTCGCATGGCGGCGGCGCCGAAGTGACCGACGAAGGTCGGCGTTTGATTGCCGCCTTCCGCCGGCTTGAGGAAAAGCTCGGCCGCATTTCGGCGGCCATCGCGGAAGAAGGCTTGGAACATGAGAAAGACCTGCTCTTTCTAGGCATTGGCCTGAAGCTCAGCGTTCAAAATGCGCTCTTCTGCACGGTCGTCAAAATCATGCCAGCGCCGGTCAATACCGAGGTCAAGCTCGAAGTCTCGCCGGGCATCTTGATCACGACCGTCGTGACCAATGCAAGTGTGAAGGAACTCGGGCTCGTCCCAGGCCGCGGCTGTATCGCCATGGTCAATGCGTCGTCCGTGATGCTGGCGCAAGAGGGCGATGGGCCACGCATCTCGGCCCGCAATAGGTTAATGGGAAAAGTGATCAGCCGTGTCGATGACAATGCCGACAGCGAGGTCGTCATCGATATCGGTGGCGGCAAAACCTTCACGGCGGTCATCACCCGCGAAGGCGCCGATTTCGCCGGGGCCGTGAAGGGCGCGCAAGTTGTCGCGATCTTCAAGACTTCGAATGTCATCCTGACCAGCGATTAAAGAAAGTCTTCGCATTGCCAGGCGGCGCCGAGGCTCTTCGCCACAAGCAAAAAATGGCAAAGCGCAAAGCCGCGCAGGACGCCGAGGTCGCCGCCAAAACGATCACGCAAAAAGGCCTCCTGATCGTTCACACTGGCAAGGGGAAAGGAAAATCGACGGCGGCTTTCGGGCTTTTGCTGCGCGCTCTCGGCTACGGATGGCGGTGCGGCGTCGTGCAATTCATCAAGGGCGCCTGGGACACCGGCGAGCGGCGGGCGCTTGCCCGCTTTCCGGATCTTTTGGCCTGGCATACCATGGGCGAGGGCTTTACCTGGGAGACCCAGGATCGCGCGCGGGACATGGCGGCGGCGGAGGCGGCTTGGGCCAAGGCGCGCGAACTCATCGCTGAGCCCGGGATTAAGCTTCTCGTGCTCGATGAATTGAACATCGCCTTGCGTTATGAGTATCTTTGCCTCGCCGAGGTCATTGCGGCGCTGCGATCCCGCAGGCCGACGCTCCACATCGTCGTCACCGGGCGCAATGCGAAGCCAGAACTCATCGAAGCCGCCGATCTTGTAACCGAGATGAGCCTTGTCAAGCATCATTTCGCCGCCGGTGTGAAGGCGCAAGAGGGAATCGAGTTCTAAACATGGCGCGCGATCCCAAGATGGGGGCGAAGAGTTTGATGCTGCAAGGCACCGGCTCCAGCGTTGGCAAGTCGCTGATCGTCGCGGGACTCTGCCGCGCCTATCGCAATCGCGGACTCAAAGTGCGCCCGTTCAAGCCGCAGAACATGTCGAACAATGCCGCCGTGACTCCGGATGGCGGGGAAATCGGCCGCGCCCAGGCGACCCAAGCAAGAGCCTGCGGCGTGCCCCCGTCTATCGACATGAATCCGGTGCTTTTGAAACCTCAAAGCGAAAAGGGCGCCCAGATCGTTCTGCGCGGAAAAGTGATCGGCCACGCCCATGCGCGCGCGTACCAAGAGCTGAAATCGCAACTGATGCCGGCCGTGCTCGGCAGTTTCGAACGGCTTCGCGCGGCAGCCGAGCTGGTCCTCGTTGAAGGCGCCGGGAGCGCCTCGGAGATCAATCTTCGGTTGAACGATATCGCCAATATGGGCTTTGCCCGCGCCGCCCATGTGCCGGTGATCCTCTTGGGCGATATCGATCGCGGCGGCGTCATCGCTCAGATCGTTGGCACCAAGGCGGTGCTTGATCCGGCCGACGCCGCGATGATCAAGGGGTTTCTCGTCAACAAGTTTCGCGGCGATCCGGCTCTTTTTGCGAATGGCATGCAAGGGATCACGGAATGGACCGGCTGGCCCGCGCTTGGACTTATTCCCTTTTGCGCGGAAGCGGCCCGTTTGCCGGAGGAAGATTCGCTGGGGCTTTCCATTGGCACGCCACGCCTTGAGGGTCCGGTCACGATCGCCGTTCCAAGCCTGCCCGGCATCGCCAATTTCGACGATCTCGATCCTTTCAGGCTCGAAGGCGAGGTCCGTCTTGTGATGGTCCGGAGCGGCGAGACCTTGCCAGTAGAGGCGTCGCTTGTCATTTTGCCAGGCTCAAAAACGACGATCGCCGATCTGGCTTTTTTCCGGCGCGAGGGCTGGGAGATCGATCTTCTCGCCCATCTGCGGCGCGGCGGCCATGTGCTCGGCCTTTGCGGCGGCTATCAGATGCTGGGCAAAAGCATTCGCGATTTGCAGGGCGTCGAAGGCCCTCCCGGAGAGGCGCAAGGGCTTGGCCTGCTCGACATCGAGACGGAGCTGCTCGGCGACAAAGTCCTTGCACAGGTTCATGGAAAGAGCGCCCAAAGTGGGGCTCCTTTCACGGGTTACGAAATCCATACCGGCCGCACATCCGGGCCGGATTGCGCGCGGCCCCTGGTGCATTTCGCCGATGGCCGCAGCGATGGCGCGCTGTCCGCGAATGGCCAGGTGAGCGGTTGCTATGTGCATGGGCTTTTCACGGAGGCCGCGCAGCGGAGCGCTCTCCTCGCCCGCCTCGGCGGCAGGGGATCCGGCCTCTCCTATGACGAGTCGCTCGAAACGGCGCTCGATAGTGTGGCCGCCCATCTTGAAGCGCATATCGACCTCGACCGCCTTCTCACGCTTGCGCGATGAGAAGCGCCGTCAGCGTCAAACCCGCCCAATGGACCGCGCAGGTGATGCGATAGAGCGTGAGCGCACGCCGGATATCTTGGGCACAGGGCTCTCGGCCGGTGCCGATCCAGGCGGCATCGATCTTCACGCCCGCATAGAGACGCGGGCCGCCAAGCCTCACACCGAGGGCGCCCGCGAAGGCCGCCTCCGGCCAGCCAGCATTGGGGGAGACATGCCCCCGCCCATCGCGCCGCACGACGCACCAGGCGGCCCGGGGCGACATATCCCTGGCGAACAAAGACGCGATCAGGATCCACGCAACGGCAAGACGCGCGGCGGGCCAATTGACACAGTCATCGAGTTTCGCCGCGGCGAAGCCGAATGCCGCGTGCCGTGGCGTCCGGTGGCCGATCATGCTGTCGGCGGTGTTGATGGCTTTGTAGCAAAGGCCCAAGGGCAAGCCGCCCAGCGCGAGCCAGAAGGCGGGTGCCGCGACGCCGTCCGAAAAATTCTCGGCGAGGCTCTCGATCGCCGCGCGGGCGACACCCGGCTCATCGAGGCGCGCGACATCGCGGCCAACGATTTTTGCCACCGCCGCGCGGCCGCTTTCCAATCCGGCATCGAGAGCCGACGCGACGGCAAGGACATGCGCGTCGAGGCTTCGTTGCGCGATGAGGCTTGACGCGACCAGCGCGCTGAATGAGAGGGCGACGGCCCGCGGAAGGTTGAAGGTGGCAAGCGCAAGGCTGAAAAGAGTGGCGGCACCGCAAGCAATGGTTAAAAGCACCAGGAGCGCGAGAGCGCCCAAAAAGCGGCGCGCCGCAAAGGATTGACTCTCATGGTTCAAGGAGCGGTCGGCAAGCGCGATCAGGCGGCCGATCCAGGTGACCGGATGACCGATCGCGCGAAACACGCTTTGCGGATAGCCAAGGCTAGCCTCGATGGCGACAGCGAGCGTCGCGAGCGTCACAGTTGCGGCCAAATTCATGCGTGAGACATCCGCTCCAATCCTGCCGGAGCTGCCCCTTGCCGGGCATGGCGGCAATCTCTTTGCCGCGCGGCGGGCCTATCCACAAGCGCCGGAGCCCTGGCTCGATCTTTCGACCGGCATCAATCCTTACGCTTATCCCTTCGAAAACCCGCCGCCGGAAAGTTTCACGCGGCTGCCGCAACACGATGAGCTTTGCGCACTCGAAGCGGCGGCGCATGCGGCGTATCACGCGGCGGCGGTCGCGGAAGTGGTTGCCGCGCCGGGAAGCCAGGCGATTATCAACTGGCTGCCCCGTCTCGTGCCGGCGAGGTGCGTTGGCGTTTTGGGGTTTACCTATGGCGAGCACGAGCGGAGCTGGGCTGCGGCGGGCGCGGAAGTGACCATTGCCGAGGATTTCGACGAGCTGGCCAGCAAGGATATCGCGATCATCGTCAATCCCAACAACCCCGACGGCAGGCTTGTCCCGGCGGCGGATCTTCATGCGCTGGCCCTGGCGCTTGCCGCGCGGGGCGGCCTCCTTATTGTCGATGAAGCTTTTGTTGATTTTGTTGATCCCAGCGCCAGCGCGGTTCCGCAGATGGCCGGGCAGGGGATCGTTGTGTTGCGTTCCTTTGGCAAAACATATGGCTTGCCGGGATTGCGGCTCGGATTTGCCATTGCCACCCACGATCTTGCGGAGAGATTGCGCGCCGCGCTCGGCCCCTGGCCGGTTTCCGGCGCCGCCATCGCCATTGGGTCAAAGGCCTTGCGGGACGGAGCCTGGCTCGCGGCGTCGCGGGCGCGGCTGATGGCGCAAGGATCGGCGCTCGACGACATGCTGGCGGCGGCGGGTTTTGCTGCGGCTGGCGGCAGCGTGCTTTACCGGCTGGCGCGGCACAAGGAGGCGCAAATCTGGTTCGAACGGCTGGCGGAAAGCGGCATTCTGGTGCGGCGGTTCCCGGCGTGGCCTGAGGGGCTGCGCTTTGGCATTCCTGGCACGGATGCAGATATGGTGCGCCTTCGCAAAGCTCTGGGACTTGCGCCCAAGAGTCAGACCGGCCGGTAGTGTACCAGGCTGAATTTTACCAAAGAGTGGGAAGTGGTCATTCGCTCAAGCAGCCTGAATGACGCCAGTGCACACGAGACCTGCACCGCGGCCTTGCGACAACCGCGGACATCACG
>DATJLX010000291.1:0-6937 GCA_035509135.1 Methylocella sp. | reverse complement strand
GAAGGGCGGCAGCGGTAAGGACGAGCAACGCGCATGTAAGAAAAAAACCCGCGACCTTACCAAAATGTTTCACGTGAAACATTTTGGTAAGGAAATACCGAGCGACCGGACAAAACTGATGCATGGAACATCACTTATTTTGACACGGCGATATCGACGGCGCCATAGGCCGTGCGGCCAAATCTTTCCGGCCGGTACATATCCTCGATCGTCGCTGGCGGGCTGACATAATGGCCGGGCGTCACCGCGCGGACGATATAGGCCACGGAGAACGCCGCCTTGTCATGACCGTCCCGCGCGAAAGCCGCGACGAAACGGTCATCGCGATATTCGGTATGAACCGGCTCGACCGTCTTTTTGAGAAAGGCCAGGGCCTCGGTCGAGCCGCCCTCGAAGAGTTCCGGATTGTCGATTTCGAGGCCCGCAGGCAGACGGTCCACGAGAAGCAGCCTGGCGAAGGCGGCTTCATATTCGGTGACCGTCAAGGCAATCACGAAGCGGTCATTCTGCTTGATCGCCGCGGCTTCAACCGGCTTTCCGTCCAATGTGTAATAGGCGCGCTCAATGCGATAGCCGCGCTCGGCGGCGGGCTCTGGCGTCAGCGGATTGCCGGAGACGGTGACAACTGCGCTCACCGGCCCTTGGCCGCTGTTGGCGATGGTGATGTTTTTGCCGGTGAGCGCGGCGGCGTTGAAACTCTTGAAATAGGCACCCTGCCGGGCCTCGCCATCGATCGATAAGGCCATCGTCTGCGACTTGTCGGCGAGCGCCTCGGCGGCGAGAATCATGAAGGCATTTTCCTGCGTGCTGCTGAGAGCGGTTTTGGCGCGCGCGTCCTCGATGATTTTCGAGGCCCGGGCGATTTCGGCGGCGGGCATTTGCGTTTCGACGGCAAGCGCGAGAAGGCCCGCGCCATCCCGCAAACGCGAACCGTAATCGGCATCTGAATAAAGCGGATTGCCGAGCGTGGACAGCCGCTCCGACGCCTTTTCAAATACCGCCTCGGCGCGGGGACGGTCGCCAAGCAGGGCGAGCGCCGCGGCAAGCTGGGCGCGGGCCAGCGGGCTCTCGATTGCGTCGAGCTTGGCATCGGCGAGATAGCGCAGATCCCCCATGACCTCGCGGCCGTTGCGCGCGAGAACATAAGCGGCATAGGCGATCGGCGCCCCTTGTCCTGCGCCAATGTCGTTGGCATTGGCGATGAGATTGCGCAGACGTTCCAGGGCGGCATCAAATTTCTTTTGCGGCACGTCATAGTTGTTTTCGCGCGCCCGGGTCAGGAAATCGGTGACGAAGGCATGCAGCCACATATCGTTGGCATCGGCCGCCGACCACACGCCAAAGGCGCCCGTCGAATCCTGGCGGGCCAGCACCCGCTCGATCGCGTCGCGTATGCGCTGATCGACGTCAGGATCGATCCCAAGCGCCTCGCTCTTGGCGAGCTTGTTCACATAAAGAAGCGGCATGGCGCGGCTCACGATCTGTTCCGAGCAGCCATAAGGATAGCGATCGAGCGCCTGCAGGAGAGCGGGTACATCAATGCCGGCAAGCGTGGAAACGGCAAGCGACACGGCGCCGGTGCCGGGGACGAAATCGGCGATAAGATCGCTTGAGAGGGTCAGACTTTCGCCGGGCGCCAGGGTGTGCACGGAGCGGCGATAAAGATTCGAGGTTCCAGGCGAGACCGCAAGCGCGAGTGACTGCGGCGCGTTGAGGCCCGGGCCGGCGAGCTTCAGATCCAGGGTGGCGCGGCCAACACCCGTGGCCGTAACGGGAATCGTCAGAGATTTGCGTCCGCCCGTTTCGAGTTTGAACGTGCGGTGCAGGACATCAGGGGCAGCCGCGAGAGGACCGCCAACGTCAAGATTGGCAGCGTAGCCACCTGGCCGGCCTTCGACATTATCGATGTCGACGGACAATTGCGAGCGGTCGCCCAGTGCCAGAAAGCGGGGCGCCGTCACCAGCGCGACGACGGGATCGCGGACAATGACATCGGCGTTGGCGCTGCCCGCCTTGGTTTTCGTCCAAGCCACCGCCATCACCTTCAAGGTGCCGTTGAAAGCCGGCAGATCGAAATCGATCCGCGCTTTTCCGTCAGGGCCGGTCATGACGATGCCGGAAAAGCGGGCGAGCGGCTCTTGCGTCGGCCGCTCGCCGTTCAGTTGCGGGGAGGCATCGCCGCCCGAGCGGATGGCGCCGCGGGTGCCCTGCATGCCATCGATCAAAAGACCATAGAGATCGCGGATTTCCGCCGTCAATTGGCGCTGGCCGAAGAAATAGATGCGCGGATCGGGCGCTTCATAATGGGTGAGGTTGAGAATGCCTTGATCGACGGCCGCGACCGTCACGAACGCCTCTTCACCCTTGGCGAGACCCTTGATTTCGAGCGGGATCGTCAATCGGCTGCGCGGCCGCGTCTTCTGAGGCGCATCGAGCTTGACATCGAGCCCATGCGCCTCTTGATCGATGGCAAACCAGGCAAGCCCGATCGCCCGGCCGGGCATGCGGTGGGCCGGTTTGTCGAGCGGCCGATAGGCGAGCACCACGGCATAGGCGCCGGAGCCCCAATCGCCCGAGACCGGAATGGTCTTCACCGTATCGCCCACTTTCACATCGAGGGTCACGAGCGCGTTCAAACGCTCGCTCACGACGGCGACCGTCGCGGTGCCGGCAAAGCGCGAGGCGATGCGCAGCCGCATCTCTTCGCCAGGCTTATAACTGGCCTTGTCGAGACTGACGTCGAGAAGGTCGGGGGCTTGCGCGCTGGCGTCGCCCGACCAGCCGCTCTCGAAGGCGAGGCTGGTCGGCAGATCGGTGCTGTCGCTGCTCGCAAGATCAAGCCTATATTGGCCAAGCCCGACGATCGTGGAAATCTTGGCTGGCGCATCAAGGCCAATATCGATCGTGCCGGTGGCGACGCGTTTCGAGGATTTCACCTGCTCGTAATTCCAGCGTCCATCGGCTCGATACCATTGGTAATCATTGCTGATGCGATAGAGCGACCAGGAAACACCCTTGCGGGCAACGCGGGCGCCATCCGCGCCAAGCGCGATGACGTCGAAGCTTGCCGCCGCGCCGTCGCTCAAAGTGGTGAAATTCTTCTTGACGCCGATGAGTCCGCCCTTCGGCAGAATGGGCAGGACAAGCGAGCGTTCGACGGCGCGGCCACCGGGCTCTCCGGCGCGCAGAATGATCTTGGCTTCGAGAGGCCGGGACGCCGCGACATCGGGAATGGGCGCGCGTATCTTGGCCGCGCCCCTTGCATCGGTTGTGGCACTCTCCTCGATCTCATTGCTGATCTTGTCGAATGGCTCGTCCTGCAGCCCAGCCGCATAGCCCTTGAGAGCCGGCAATGTGGCTTGATCGGCGGCTTCGATCCCGACCTCGCCGCTGATGTCGAGATTGGCACCCGGCGCGCCATAGAGATAGCGCGCATCGGCGCCGATCTCGACCGCTTGCCCGAAGCGCGCCGCCGCCGCATGGGGAGTCACGGTCAATTCGAGACGTTCCGGCACATAGTCTTCGACGAGGAAGCTCGTCTCGCCAACGGGGCCTGACTTTGGATCCGCGAAAGCCTCGATCCGCCAGGTGCCTGTCGCGCTGCCTGGCAGCAAGGGCAGCGCGAGGCTGCGGCCGCCGTCGCCCTGATCCTCCGTCTGGACCCGCTGATATTCGACCCCATCGGGGCGTTTGACAACGAGAGTGAGCGGCGCCGACGAAACCCCCGTGCCCTTCCCATCGCGAAGCAGGGCGGTGATGTAAACCGTCTCGCCCGAACGGTAGACACCGCGCTCGGTATAGACCAAAGCGTCGAGCGCGGCGGGCGCGGCGCGGCCTTTCACACCCCGGTCGGTCAAGTCGAATGCGGTCGCCTCGAGATCGAGGAAACCATAATCGCCCTTGCCATCCTCGGCGACAAGAAGACTTGGCGCAACCCCGCCCGCGCCGCGCGCCAAGCCCGGGTCAAAATGAATATGGCCCGACTCGTCGGTGCGCTTCGCCGCCAAAACCTCATTGTCGCGGGCGAGCAGGCGCACATCGACACCGGCGAGCGGGCCAGCACTTGCAAGCGAGCGGAGAAACACATGAATGCCGTCCTTGCCGGTGAAAGCAGTGAGTCCGAGATCCGAGACGATGAACCATTGTGTTGCCCGCGTGCCGCCGCTGTCATCGTCATCGCTGCTCGCAGCAAGGCCGTCGCCGGCTGGCCGCGCCGCCATCACATAGACGCCGGGTTCGAGCGCTCCAGCGGCCTCCATGACCGGGAAAGCCGTCGTGACTTCGGCATTGAGCTCGGGGTTGACATCGAGCGTGCCGGACCAGATTTTCTTGCCGTCCGTCTCGATATATTGCTTGATCTTGTAAGGCGAGAGCTGGGCAAGAAAATCGCCGGAGCGCAGCGTTGGCAAAAGATTGCGGTCGCCGATCCGGATGATGTCGACGGCTACTTTGCGCGTATTGACGGAGACGACGGGAATGCCTTCCTGGCCGGCCCGGGGCAGCACATAATTCTTACCGGTGAAATGCACGAGGGCCGAGCGGTCGCGGACATAGATGTCATAGTCCGCCGCACGCAACAGCGCTTCATTGACGGTTGACGGCAGGCCCTCGCGGAGCACGATTTTGTAGCTCTCGCCATGCTTCAGGCCTTCGACGCAGAGCTGCTGATCCTCGATCGAAAGCGCCGCATTGGCGAGCCCCGATACGGTGACGAAGGGCGTGTAATCGACGCGCGCCGGAACGAGCGCTTCGGAAAATTGAAAGCACACGCGGGGCGAGGCGGATTCATTATCGACCTTATAATCGAGAATGCGAAACCCGTGTTTTTCCCGCATGTCCGCATAGATATTGCGCACCTGCGGGACCTCGGCGAGGTCGAGGCTCGCGCGATAGGCATCAAGCGCCGGACGCCAGAGGCCCCGCTTGGCGAAGATTTCGCCGAGCCAGGCGAGCGCCGCCGCTTGGCTTGGCTTGGTGGCCGCCTTCTCATAAGCGATATAGGCGGCGGCCGTGCCCGCCGCCTGATGGTCATCATCGTCGCCCGCCGCGATCGCCGCGCGCGAATAGGCGATCCAGGCGTCCGAATCCTTCGGATTGGCCGCGACGATCGCGGCGGATAGTTTCTGCGCCGCCTTGAAATCCTTGCGGGCGAGGGCCTGGCCCGCGTCCTTGCGCAATTGCGGGAGCGGGCGTTTGGTCAGCGCATCGAGATCCTGGCCGATATTTTGCTCGAGCCGTGTCGCGTCGCTTTCGATTTCGTCGCTGACAAAACTTGGCCGCGCCTGCGCTTGACCGAACCATAAAAACAGTGTCAAGACCAAGGTCATGAAAATGGATTTGCGCATAAGTGACCTCGCCGGTACCAGCGGAGCGAAAAGCGAGGCCATGGTATCACAGCCGTGTTCGAATGGCATGGCTGGAGTAGGGTCAGGTCGAATTTCGTATGAACGCCAACCGAGCTTTGGTGGAATTAACAATGACCAATTCGGGCCGGTGCCGGCATCGGCCCGGTGTGCGAAAGGGACGAGCCTTTCCTGACCCCTCTCTAAGCCGCGAGATCGGCGACCACCGCGTCGAGCACCGGAAAGCCTTCGGCACTGACGCGAATACGCCCGCGCGGCGTATATTCGACCATGCCATCGGCGATCAGCGATGCGACACGGCCGGGATCGAGATCGCGCCCGGACATGGCCTGGAAATCCGCCGGCTCGATCCCTTCCGAAAGACGCAAACCCATCAGGAGAAATTCGTCAGCCTGCTCCTCGGCCGATAAAATGTCATCCTCGACCAAGGCATGGCCTTCGGTTTCAACCACGGTCAGCCACATTTCGGGATGCGATTCCGTGGCTTGCGCGCGGCGGCCCTTCGCTGATGCAATCCGGCCATGCGCGCCAGGCCCAACGCCGACATATTCGCCATACCGCCAATAGATGAGATTATGACGGCTCTCGGCGCCGGGTCTCGCGTGGTTGGAGATTTCATAAGCAGGCAAGCCCGCCTTCGCCGTGACCTCCTGCGTGACATCCCAGAGCGCGCGGGCATGATCATTATCGGGAGGCATGAGTTTTCCAGCGTCGCGCAGCCGCGCGAACATCGTGCCATATTCGATGGTGAGCTGATAGAGCGAGAGATGATCGCGGGCGCGGCTGATCGCTTCTTGCAATTCTTGCCGCCAGCCGTCGACAGTTTGGCCCGGCCGCGCATAGATGAGATCGAAGGAGTAGCGGTCGAAAATGGATGCGGCGAGGTCCACCGCGCGCAGCGCTTCCGCCGCCGTGTGGCCGCGGCCAAGCATTTTCAGATCGGCATCATTCAGCGCTTGAACCCCAAGCGAAACCCGGTTGACGCCGGCGTGCTTGAAGCCGTGGAACCGTTCCGCCTCGACACTGGTCGGATTGGCTTCCAGCGTGATCTCGGCGCCGGGCGCGACCGGCCAGAAACCGGCGATCGCATCGAGAATGGCGCCGACCGTCGCGGGCTTCATCAGGGACGGCGTGCCGCCGCCGAAAAAAATCGAGGACACGGCGCGGCCTTGCGTCAGCCCCGCGCGGTGCGCGAGCTCGGATTTATACGCCTCGATGAAGCGGGCTTCGTCGATTGGCTTCGCGCGGACATGGCTGTTGAAATCGCAATAAGGACATTTCGAGAGGCAAAAAGGCCAATGCACATAGACCCCGAAACCAGGACCGGAGCCAATCTTGCTTCGCGGTGATAATTTCATTTTTTTCATGCCATCCTGCAAGCCACCAAAAGACACGCACGAAGCCCGTTTGCGCGGTCAGGCTGACGCAACTCTCTCAGGCCTTATTCACCCGGCATCCTGATCGCCCGAAAACCGGCGGTCCCGTTTCGGCACAGATAGATTTATAGCATGATCCAATACGTTGCGGCCCTTTTTGAAAAACGTGGAAAAAGATCATGCGACCCCAAATCGAGA
>DATJLX010000290.1:0-2984 GCA_035509135.1 Methylocella sp. | reverse complement strand
GCCGTGGAAAACGCCTCGTCATTGGCGATCAGTTTGCCGTCCGGCGTTTTCTTGCCTATTGCCGAGGCGCAGGAGGGATAGACATAGAAGGCGCCTTCCGGCGAAGGGCAGCTCAAATATTTGGCCTGGTTCAGCATCGAGACCACGAGATCGCGGCGCTTCTCGAAAATCTTGGCGCGCTCCTTGATGAAATCCTGCCGGCCGGTCAAGGCCTCGACGGAGGCCCATTGGGCGATCGAGCAGGCGCCCGAGGTCTGCTGGCCCTGCAGCGTGTCCATCGCCTTGATGAGCAGGTCCGGCCCCGCCGCATAGCCGATCCGCCAGCCGGTCATCGCATAGGCTTTCGACACGCCATTCATGGTGAGCGTGCGCGAGATCAGCTGCGGCTCGACTTGCGCCGGCGTCGTAAAGACGAAATCGCCATAGGTGAGATGCTCATAAATGTCGTCGGTCAAAATCCACACCTGCGGATGCTTCAACAGCACATCGGTGAGCACCTTCAATTCCGCCCGCGTATAGGCGGCGCCGGACGGATTCGATGGCGAGTTCAAGATCAGCCATTTGGTCTTCGGCGTGATCGCCCTGTCGAGCGCTTCCGCTTGCAGCTTGAAGCCATGCTCCATCTTGGTCTCGACCGCGACCGGGGTGCCGCCCGCGATCAGAACCATGTCGGGATAGCTCACCCAATAGGGCGCCGGAATGATCACCTCGTCGCCAGGATTGAGGGTGGCGAGAAGCGCATTGAACAAAATATGCTTGCCGCCCGTGCCAACGATCGTCTGCGAAGGCTTGTAGTCGAGCCCGTTCTCGCGCTTGAATTTTAGCGCGATCGCTTCGCGCAAGGGCGGGATGCCGGCAACCGGCGTGTATTTCGTCTCGCCGCGCTCGATCGCTTTGATCGCGGCTTGCTTGATATTGTCCGGCGTATCGAAATCGGGTTCGCCGGTGGACAGCGAAACGACGTCCCGCCCCGCGTTCTTGAGATCGCGCGCCTTTTGCGTGGCCGCGATGGTCGCGGAAGGCTTTACGCGCAAAAGGGCATCGGCGATGAAGGACATGGGACAGGGCTCCAGTTTCGGGAAAGCGAGGGGCGCAATCGTCAACCGAGAGGGCCCCTAAACCGGCCAGGACCTTAGGTTTCAAGCCCCGGGAAGGCAACAGGAAAAACCCCGCGGCGCACCGGCGGGCGGGAGGGTCCGGATTAACAGGTCATTAACTTTGAATGTGTTTCGCCGCGCGGCCGGCATGAAATGCGAGGATCAGACGGAACCTTGCCCGGACTGCAGCGTTTCGACCTCGAACGGCACTTGGGGGACGGCACTTGGGGGATGGCACTTGGGGGATGGACCATGTGTGCCGGCGCACAGCGGAAAAGCGGTTCCCGCGCGAGAACCCAACACGGTTTTTCAATGTCCGGGCTTTGCCGCGGGATGGGAGTTATCAGGATGCCGATCGCCGATCCCTTCAACCACAGATCAGATGCCGGTTTCATTCGCGCCTATGACGCGCGGGCGGCAAGGCGGCAATTTCAGATTTCCCTTGTGCTCGTTGCGGTCGTTGCGCTGGCGGCTGCGGCACTCGGAATGCTGACGCGGCTTGACCGGCCCGTCGCCATGATCCGGTCGCCTAACGTCGCCGCAAGCGGTCAGTTTGTCGCAGAAACTTTACTGGACAATCGCGGCTAATCTGGAACTATGGAATCATCCGCTTCCTTCTGGTCCTCAGGGAGCATCAAGACACGGGGCCGCCTCTCGCAGGCGGCCCCAACTTTTTGAGACTCCGTGGGAGAAAACCGGTGGAAAATCCCCTGCGGTCAAATTTTCGCCGTGCTCCAACCGGTTTAGGGAAGGGACTTTCCATCCCTGCGATTTGGACATTGGCATGCGCTTCAGATTGACCCCGCCAGGCGCTCCCGTCTTCTTCGTGTCCCTGATCCTCGCCGTCTTGGCCGTGGCAAGCCTCTACACCCATGTTCCAGCCGTTGGCCATTTTGTCGGCACCCATCGTTTCTGGGTGATGGCGAGCGCTTACGCAGCGTTGCTCGCGGGCGTGATTTTCGACGGGCTCTAACACGTTTATGGGCTCATGCCAGGCCCGGCGTTCAATCATGAGCTTTACCTTAAAAAATCATCCATTCGCGATTTCTATTCACATTCCTGATGCAACCGATAAAGATGCTGGCCCAGGCGGAACCGCCGCATGGGTTAAGGAAAGGGCATCATCATGAGCGATCTCGTCGTCATCGCATTTCCCTCGGAAGCCAAGGCCGAGGAAGTCCGCCAAAAGGTTTTGGATCTGCAAAAGGATTATCTGATTGAACTGGGCGACGCCGCGATCGCGGTCAAACAGCCGGATGGCAGCGTCAGGCTCAATCAGCTGATCAACACGACGGCCGCGGGCGCGGTCTCGGGCACGTTTTGGGGCACGCTGATCGGTTTGATTTTTTTGGTGCCGCTGGCCGGCGCCGCGATCGGCGCCGCCTCTGGGGCGCTGGGCGGCTGGCTGACCGACGTCGGCGTCAATGACGCTTTCATGAAAGAAGTTGCCGAAAGCTTGCAGCCCGGCAACGCGGCGCTGTTTTTGCTGATCCGCAAGCTCACCACGGACAAGGTGCTGGAGGATCTCAAGGGCGTCGGCGGCAAAGTGTTGCGGACCTCCTTCGACCATACAAAAGAGGACGCGTTGCGCAATGCCCTCGCCGGGGTGACACAGGCCGTGCAGCCGCCGCCCGCCTGAACCGCTTGCAGCGGGCGCCTGCTTGATTTTGCAGGCGCCCCGCCCGTGCCCATCGAATTCCTCTTATTGCAAGAGGGTATTTCATACTTAATTCTTGTTATAAGAATTGGCGAATCGAAGAAGGTCATTATACGCAAACACTAAAAATTGCCGCTCTTCAGTGCATGGCTATAACAACACTTGAACCATTTCGTCCTGTCAATCCGAGTGAAGTCAAAACGGTTGCAGAAGCTAAGTCAAACGAGATA
>DATJLX010000289.1:0-34005 GCA_035509135.1 Methylocella sp. | reverse complement strand
CCGAGTGTTCACCTCCTACACGAACATCGTCGACCACTGCTGCTATGCCTGGAACAAACTCGCCGACCAGCCATGGCTCATTATGTCCATCGGAACCCGCCAATGGGCGAACCGGTCATGCTCATGAGGACTTGGTATAAGGCGCTTGCTCGTCATGAAATGGACCAAACAACCACGCGTCCGGGCCGCGAAACGACCCAGAGAAAAGCACGCTCTCGTCCAGAAACGGCCATGCCTCATTGTGAATCCTTAGAAGGCGCATGTTGAGCAAGGAGAGAAAAGCTGAATCAGAAATCGATCAAATGTGTAGGATCCCATAAGCTTGGCAAAGGAACTCTGTCCCACCAGCGGGTGCCAGCAGCAACGCCGCAAATCCGAAGCGTCATGATGTGCCCGCCGGTTGGTAGTTTGTCTCACTCCTTTAATACCAAACCTTCTCACCCTTTTCGACTTTCTCGTCCAGCGTCACGCTACGTCCTCCGTGGCGGCGCGGTTTTCGGTGGCCGATTGCAAGCGATTTGGCGTCGCCCAACCAGTAAGAAAAAACACACCATGAGAACATCGATCATAGCAGCTGTGATTTTGGCCGCTTCCGCCGCCGCCGCACAGCCGCAGGGAGCTCAAGATCCGGGCATCCGCAACGACGGAAAGGCTGGCGCGGGAGGGCCGCTCCCGAATCTGCCGGACTCGCTAACGAAAATGTTTCTCTCCGGCCAAAATATCTTCGAAGAAGTTGAGACGGTGGCGGGTTCTAGTGGCGGGCTCGGGCCGACGATGAACCTCAATAGCTGCGCCGGCTGCCACGTGAACCCTGCCATCGGGGGAACAAGTCCAGCGAACAACAATCCGCAAGTTTCGTTCTATATGCAAAGCCTCAATCATACGACGAACAGCCTGCCATTTTTCATTACACCCAACGGGCCTGTGCGCGAGGCAAGATTCCCATCGGATGGTGGTGTGCATAACGTGTTCACCATTGCTGGCATGACTGGCGCTGAAGCTTGTCAGATAACGCAGCCAGATTTTATACAGGCGCAAGAGAACAACGATCTGATCTACCGCATTCCGACTCCGCTGTTTGGCGCTGGGCTGATCGAGCAGATCACCGATAGTACAATCATTACCAATCTCACCAGTCCAACCCTGCAAAACCAGAAATTGGCCATGGGGATTAAAGGACACCCCAATATCGTCCTGGCGGGCAATACGGTTTCGGGGCAACCCAATCTGAATGGGAACGATGGCACGGTCAGCCGCTTTGGATGGA
Source organism: Methylocella sp. (assembly GCA_035509135.1). Taxonomy (GTDB): domain Bacteria; phylum Pseudomonadota; class Alphaproteobacteria; order Rhizobiales; family Beijerinckiaceae; genus Methylocapsa. Next base: position 32,738 of record DATJLX010000289.1, on the reverse strand, counting down.
AGGCACAAAACAAATCCCTGCTCTTATTTGCGGGCGAGGCTTACAATGTTGAGATGGGCATTTCCAACGAGCTATTCCCGAGTGAGCGCAATGAAACTCCAGCATGTCAATTTTTATCGACTCCAAACGATACGACAAATCCGCAGCTGACCAGTCTCGCTATCCTCAGCGATATCGAGCAATTCGCGGCATTCATGCGTCTGCTCGCGCCGCCTGTGCCATCCGCCACGGTCCCCGGTGGAGCCACTTCAATCTCGAACGGAGCGGCAGTTTTCAACCAGATCGGATGCGGGCTCTGCCATACTCCTTCACTGCCCACGGCCAGCTACGCGGCGATTGCGGCATTAGGCGGACAGATTGCCAATCTGTTTTCTGACCTTGCCTTGCATCATATGGGACCGGGGCTAGCGGATGGCATTACGCAAGGTCAGGCCGGGCCGGACGAATTCCGCACGGCGCCGTTGTGGGGACTGGGCAAGCGGGCTTTTTTTCTCCATGATGGCCGCACATCGGATTTGGTCGTGGCGATCCATCAGCATCGCAGCGGACCTAACGCAGGGGTAGTTGCATCAGAGGCCAACACGGTCATCAACAATTACGACATGCTGCCGAACACTGCGAAACAGAACTTGCTGAATTTTCTCCGGTCGCTTTAACCCATGAGCCCGGACAAAACCTTGCAGGGCATGACCCAAACGTCATGCCCGAGCCTTACGGAGGAGTCCATGGGCCGTCTCTTTCAGGACTTAGCATGACCTTTGACCTTTGAATAAACGGCCCGCTGGTGAGCGGGTCAAACACACATCAATATTGTACAAGCGGCTGATCGAAAGCACATCTGTCGACGCTTCAGATCCGCGCAAGGCCGATCATTATCCCGCACAGCTGCAGGACACGCCGCCTCAAAGGTGCCAAACTTCAAAAGGCTGGCTTTCAAGGATCAAGACCTGCTGCCAAGAGCTGCTGCATTGGGTAGGGAGCCCAGTCAGGCTGGCGCCAGTTTCAAGGGGTTTTATAGATACAAGTATTTTGCTTACGGTTTAAAACAAAATGCCAACAGTGCTGAAACCTCTCGCAGCGCGAGACGGCCGCCAATCGGAGATGGCGCTCGCTGTCGGGCGCGGCACCAGGCGGCTTTTGCGGCGCCTAGATTATTCGACCATCACCGAATTGCCGCTGCTCACGGGACGGCGCGCCGATATTGTCGCTCTGTCCATGGACGCCACGATTCTCATCGTCGAGATCAAATCCTCTGTCGCGGATTTTCGCGCCGACACAAAATGGCGAGACTATCGCGTCCATTGCGACAAGTTTTTTTTCGCCATTCCCGAGAGCGTGCCCATTGACATCATGCCCGATGATGCGGGTCTCATTCTGGCCGACGCCTATGGCGGTGCTATTATGCGGCAGGCGCCGGAGCACCGGATGGCTCCGGCCACCCGCCGCGCCGTGCTCATGCGCTTCGCCCATGCGGCGGCGCACCGCCTCCATCGCCTGAGCGATCCCGGAGGATGGCGCCGGAGCGCCGGCCAACCTCAGATTGAAGATTAAGTGATAAATAATTAACAAATTAAATCAATAAGTTATATGAATAATTGAAAGTTTTACTTCTAAGATTTAGCTTTAAGATTGCGCATGCCAAATGCTCAAGCGCGAGGCGAATTTTAAAGTTTGGGCAGCCGCGCGATCAGTCTTTCGTAGAGTGGATTTTCGGCCGAAAACACATAATCCTGCGCCATGACAGAGACATGGGAGGCGCCTTGCGCAATCAGCCAATCGGCGAGCGGCGCGGCCTTGTCCTTCGGGCAATTCAAACTCAGGCGCTTTTCGCTCGAATGGAGTCGCCTGGCCGAAAATGCCGTTTTGGCTTCGGCAAGGAGATGCTCGTCCAGCATCAAAGACGTGGCTGAAACCTCGCGAGTCGTGCGCGCTTCCTCTTCCGCCGCGATGCGCGAGAGAATGATCCGGGCCAATTCGCGCGGCCCAGGAGCCCAATTTGCCCGCAGCGCGGCGACGAGATTGGCCTGTGAGCGCAGAATTGATCCGTCGTCGAGAATTTTCAAGGCATTGGCGGCGAGCGTCGCGCCCGTCGTCGTGATATCGACGATGAGTTCAGCCTTGCCCGCCGCCGGGGCGCCTTCGGTCGCGCCAAGGCTTTCCACGATGCGGTAATCGGTGACATGCCGCTCGGCGAAAAAGCGCCGGGTCAGATGCACATATTTGGTGGCGACACGCATCCGCTCGCCACGCCGCGCCCGGAAGGCCGCCGCGACATCCTCGAGATCCGCCATGGTTTTCACATCGATCCAGGCGCGGGGCACGGCGACGACCACATGCGCATGGCCAAAGCCGAGCGGTGCCAGGAGTTCAATTTTGGCTTCCGCGTCGGGAATGGTTTCGCGAATGAGATCCTCGCCGGTGACGCCGAGATGCACATGGCCCGCCGCCAATTCCGCGACAATATCGGCGGCGGAGAGAAAGGCAATCTCGACATTGGAAAGGCCGGCCAACCGTCCCCGATAGTCCCTTGCGCCGCCGCCTTGCGTGATGTCGAGCCCGGCGCGCGCGAAAAACGCCGCGGCGTTTTCCTGCAACCGCCCTTTCGAGGGGACGGCAACCACGAGCGGAGGGTCCTGGCGCGCCACGCTCATGGTTCCCTTCCATCCTGGCTCAAACGGTCAATCCAGATCGCCGCGCCGATCGCCGGAACGAGCGTCTTTGCGCCGAGTGCTTGTGGGAGCAGATCGTAGCGTCCGCCGCCGACGGCCGGCTCTTCCTGGCGGCCAGGCTTACAGGCCTCGAAAACAAAGCCCGTGTAATAGTCGAGATTGCGGGTGAAGCGCGCGCTGAAATGGAGTTTGCCGACGTCGAGCCCCTGCCCGGCGATCAACCCGAGCCGCGTGTCGAACCCATCGAGGATAGCGGCAAGATCGAGCTTCCCGTCGCGCGCGAGCACCCGCAATTGCGCGGAGGCCTGGCTGGGATCGCCCTCGATACGCAAAAATTGTTCGATGATGGCGCGTTTCTCCCCGGAAAAGCCGGAGCCCCCCTTGAGCGCCGCCTGTTCGAGGAAACGGTCGGCGATCTCTCCGGGGGTGCGGCCACCAGCCGGGGCGACGCCGGCGATCGAAAGAAGGTCCTCGACGAAGGCCCGCGCTCCCCGCTTATCGGCGCCTTCGAGGACGGCAAGGACGCCCGAATGATCGGGGCCATTCAAGCCGAGGCTCAGGATGGCATCGAGGGATTTGCCTTGAGAATGGCCGCGCGCAATGCGGCGGCGCCATTGGTGCGGCAGATCGAGGGCTTCGAGAAGCCTAGAAAAAAGCCCCGCGTCGCCGATCCGCACGGCGAGGCGCGAAGCAGACGTCAGCTTTGGCGCCGCGGCAGCGGCCGCATCGAGCACCAGGGCGAGGATTTCCGCATCCGCCGCCTCGCGGTCGAAGCGGCCGAAATTCTCAATGCCGGCTTGCGTGAATTCGCTGTCTTGTCCTGGGCGAAAGCGGAACACCGGCCCGCAATAGCAGAAGGCGGCGCGCGCGCCGACGGAGGAGCTTGCGAGATAGGCGGTCAAGACCGGAATCGTATATTCCGGGCGCAGGCAGTAGTCGGCGCCGGAGAGATCGCTCGTGAGATAAAGCTGGGCGCGCAAATCCTCGCCGGAATCAAAGAAGATCGAAGCCGGTTGCAGGACCGGCGGTTCGATGCGCGCGTAACCGGCGCCGGTCAGATGCGCAATGATGCGTTCGGCGCGTTGATCGACAAATGACAAAGCCCTGCCCCAAATCTTTCGCAACTCGTCTCCAAGGCGAAGTGCTGTTCACGCGAAATGATGTGTCCGGTTTCCCAGGTCAATCGGACAAAAATGTTTCACGTGAAACATTTTGGTACGATTGGCACAGAAAAACCGGACCTTGCCTCTTACACATGCCAGAAGGCCTTCGGTGGACCGACCCCGAAATCTTGTCTTTTTGGCCTCCGGCGCCCCAAAGTCTAAGCGCCGTGGCGGGCGAGAACCTCGCGAACGGAAGTCACGAGCTGCTCTTCCGGAACGGTGAGTTGGGCCTTGGCGCGAAGCTCCACATAATCGGCGCGGTCCTTGGTGGAAGCGGCGAGTTCGGCGCCAAGCACAAGATCGCGGATCGTGACCTGCGGGCCGTCCTTGTGATCGCGCTCGTTCGAGCCCTGGATGACGGCGCAGACCGAGCCGCGCTTGTCGGCATATTTGAGCTGCGCGTTCATGCCCGAAGCTCCGAGATAGAGTTCGGCCGGAATGTTTTCCGCGCGCAGTCTTGCGACAAAACTTTGGTAGCGCGCGAGGTCAGCCGCAGTTTTGTCGAGGACGAGCACGACGACCGGTCCGCGTGTTGTTGTTCCCGCGACGATCGGCGAGTTGATTGCTTTCAGCGCGGCATAGAGCCTTGAAACGCCAATGGAAAAGCCGGTTGCCGGGACATTGTCGCCGCGAAAGCGGCCGACGAGACCGTCATAGCGCCCTCCCCCGCCGATCGAGCCAAAACGCACCGGCTTGCCGTCTTCGTCTTGAACATCAAAGGTAAGATCAGCCTCGAAGACAGGTCCGGTGTAATATTCGAGGCCGCGCACGACGGAGGGGTCGATCAGGATTCTTCCGGCGCCATACCCAGCTGCTTTAGAGAGTTCAGCAATCTGCTGTAATTCATTTAGTCCGGTTTCGATTAAAGCGTTCGCCGGGAGTCTGTCCCTAATCAGTTTAATAGTGCCGACATTATCCGGGCTAAAATAAAAGCGCTTGCCATCATTTTCGTAGCCTACATAGTCACCAGCTTTCGCCTGGTCAATTCTTGGAGTCGCTAAGAAAGCCTGTCGCGATGAGACTAAAAATTCGATCGAAGCGACTTCCTGCGCATTCAGCCCGGCGCCCCTAGTGAAATCGCCACTCTCATCTTTGCGGCCCGGTCCAAGCAGCAGATCGACTCCACCTTCCCAACCCAGCCGATCCAGCTTGTCGATCGCCCGCAGCACCGTGAGTCTGCGGCCCGCATTCTCCTCGCCGCCAAGGCCTATCGCCTCCATTACACCGTCGAGCACTTTGCGATTGTTGACCTTGATGACGTAATCGCCGCTCTTGATCTCGAGCCGCTCCAGTGTATCCGCCGCCATCATGCACATCTCGGCGTCCGCCGCGACGCTGGCCGAACCGACCGTATCGGCATCGAATTGCATGAATTGGCGAAAGCGGCCCGGCCCCGGCTTCTCATTGCGGAACACGACGCCCGCGCGGTAGCTGCGATAAGGTTTTGGCAGCCTGTCGAAATGTTCGGCGACATAGCGGGCGAGCGGCGCCGTCAGATCATAGCGCAGCGACAGCCAGCTTTCGTCATCGTCACGAAACGAGAACACCCCTTCATTGGGGCGGTCCTGATCCGGCAAAAATTTGCCAAGCGCCTCGGTGAATTCGATCATCGGCGTCTCAACGGCCTCGAAACCGTAAAGCTCATAGGTTTCCTTGATCAGGCCAAGCATTTTCTCGGTCGCGGCAATCTCGGCCGGTCCGCGATCAATGAGGCCGCGCGGCAGCTTCGCACGGGCCGTTTGCGTCTCGTTTTTCTTGCCGTTCATTGTGATCCAAAGCCTTTTATCGTCCGGCTTGTTTAGGGGCGGGACGGCGCCACGGCAAGCGCACCCCTGGAAACAAACCGGCTTGACCCTTGGATCGCGCCAAAAAGCCCCTATATTGGCGCCGCAGGGGGCAAAGACCCCCGGCCATGGGAGAATGAAATGGCACTGTCACCCGAAGAACGCCAATTGCTGACAGGTTTGTTCGACCGCATCCGTGGCGCGGCCGCCGCGCCGCGTGATCAGGAAGCCGAGGCGTTGATCCAGGACGCGACCAGGGCGCAGCCCTATGCGCCCTATTTCTTGGCGCAGACCGTCCTTGTCCAGGACCAGGCGCTGCGCGCCGCCAACGATCGTCTGCAAGAGCTCGAAGGGAAGGTCAAGGACTTGGAAAGCCAAGCGGCGAATGCGCCGCGTTCCGGCGGCTTCCTCGGCGGGCTTGGCTCGCTGTTCGGGGGCGGCCCCTCGGCGGCACCGCCGCCGCGCATGCCGGTTCCGCCTCCCGCAGGCCGCTGGAACCAGCCGCCTCCACCACCGCCACAGGGCGGCTGGCAGCAGCCCCCGCAAGGCTATGCTCCGCCGGGTGCGGCGCCGGGACCATGGGGCGGCCAGAGCTCTGGCGGCCCGGGCGGCGGCAGCTTCTTGACCGGCGCGCTTGGTACCGCGGCGGGCGTCGCGGGCGGTGTGCTGCTCGCCGATTCGATCAGAGGCCTCTTTACCGGGCACAATAATTCGCTTGGCATCGGCACCGGCTTCGGTGGCGGCGGTCTTGGTGGCGGCCTTGGCGGTGAAACCATCGTCAACAATTATTATGGCGACGGTCAGAGCCTGAGCCAGCAGGATGCGGCCCAGGACGCCCAGCAGGACGCGGCCGACGACGCCCAGCAGAATGCGGACTATCAGCAGGATGCCGACCAGGACCAGGACGATATTCAGGACGCCTCGGACTATGGTTCGGACGACTTCGGCTCCGGCGACGACGGCAGCTACGACGTTTGATCCATGCCATTGACGAAAGCTTGGCCGGAGCGGTCTCCGGCCATCAGGATCAAAACGCGGTCCGGACAAGGTGCGGTCCGGGCAAAGGAACGCTCGCGTGCCGGCGTTATGAATGTGCGTGCATCAAAAGCGCATCGGCGTAAGCCTCCGCATTATGATGGCGGGCAAAGGTTTCAGCCCGCGCCGCCGCGCGGGCCTGGCACTCTGGAAGACGGGGAATGAGCCTGGCGATCGCGGCGGCCAGCGCCTCGCTTGAGTGCGGCGCGAAGACTTCGCCTTCGGCTTCATTGGTCTCGATGCTGGCGCCCGCGAAGGTGCCTTTCGAAGCGATGACGGGACGCCCGGATGCAACCGATTCCGTGAAAATGCCGGAGCCTCGCGCGGCACCAAAGGCAATGGGATCATAGGGCAAAAGCATGACGTCGGTCAGGCTCGTCCAGGCGGCATATTCAGCATTGGTCAAAACCCCTTCCACCAGCCGCACATTCTTGAGGGCGCGCAAGGCGCGTTCCGCCTCGACCGTCTTTGGCTCCCATCCGCTATGCTGAATTTGCACAAGGAATTCGGCGTCAAGTCCCTGGCGTTGGCAGATTTCGATCGCGCCAGGCAAGAGGGGAAAGCCCTTGTCGCATTTCGAATAGCCAAAAAAGCCCAGGCGCGCGGGGCCTTCGCGTCTTGCTTTTCGAGACGCCCCATCGAAGGGGATCGGCAAGATTTTGGTGCCAATCCCGAAGTCCCGTTGAAATAAGGCCTGCATGGCTTTGTTTTCCACTGTGAAAAAAAGAAAGCGATCGCGCAGCGGAGCCGCCAGCCGGAAGGCGTCCCGGTAGAATTGTTCCCCATGCATGGCAATCTGTCCCCATGGCGTCCAGCTTGGAGGGAACATCAATTGGCAGACGACACGCGGCAATAGGGCCTGGGGCTGGCGAAGAAGATAGCGAATCAAGCCCAAGATCTGGTTTTGTGAAATCGCGGGGACGAGCACGAGATTGTCGGATGTCCAGACGTCCTGGGGCAATGTGTCAAGATCGTTCTCATAGGACTGATTGAGCGTTGTCCAGGTCTTTCGTTCGGACCGACTTGCGCCGCGCGCCTGCGGCCGCTGGAACAGCGCGGCAAGTGATCGCCATCGTTGCACAGAGCGCGGAAAATCCTCGCCATCGTAAAGCGCGCGTTCGAAATGCGGGATGACGCCAAGCTCAGCGGCGATCGATCGATCCAGCGACTGGGCGCCAAACAGGCGGTACCGCAGGTTGCGGCGCGACAAGGCTAGAGCAAGCTTCGCCGCCAGAGTGTAGCTATGTTCTCCTTTGCTGATCAATCCATTGTCGAGAAAAATGACTTCCATCGAGGTTTCCGGATGCGGCTCACGATCGCTTTTTGTTTTTGCGAAGCAAACAGGCGGAGAAGAGGGTCGGGGGGGCCACCTTCAGCCGTTTCAACAACAAGAAGTAGTTGTAAGCTCCGAGTTCAGGCGCCAGTCTCGCGGCTTCCGAAACCAATTTGCCGGCCACATAAGTCCGGCAGCCTCTGACTGTCGAAGGAAGGCGCGGCCAGGCATCGTCGAGCACCTTCAACGCATGCATATAATCGCGAGGATCCTCCAATTTACGCAGGAAGAGTTCGGCATTTGCAATGAGATGATCGATGACCATCCTCCGACCCACAATGTCATTATCCGATATGCCGCCTCTTTCATAGCTCAATACGCCATAGAGATTGGGATGTTTGGTAAAGACATTCATCCCGTGCAGCCGGTAGATGGCGAGCGCGCGGTCGATCACAACGCTCCCCATGAGCAAGCTCACGCCGCGGATCAGATAGGCATCTGTGCAACTGCGAAGTTCGCCTAATCTTTCGTTGTTGAAGAAGAGCTGAAGGGCGTCGCGGCGGAAGCAATTGCAAGAGGTGGGCGCCCAGAACCAAGACCGGAAATCACAGTCGCGCGGCAGAATGAGATGGACTTGGTCTTCGAGCCCCGCCTCGGGACTGCGCAAGGGCCAGATTTCGGGAGCGCTTTCATCGATCCGCCGCAGCAGGCCGGGTTTTCGTCCGCGGCCAGAACGCACATATTCGCTCAATCGATAAATTGTCCCAAGAACCAGCCGCGAATCGACCGACTGAATCATGTCGGCCGACGAAAAGCCCACTGGAATGCGCAAGGACAGGTGAACGAATATATGGGTTGCAATACAGGATGGGAGAAGGACATCGTCCGCGTCGAGAAAAACGACATAGTCTCCCGTGCTTGCCTCGAAGCCCTCTTTCGAGGCAAGGCTTTGACCGCCATTGTCGCTTCGTCGCAGGATTGTGGTGTCCGGATGGTGTTTCGAAATGGCAAGGAGAACATCGGCGCTTTCATCGGTCGACGCATTGTCAACAATGATGAACTCGATATTCGGATAGGTTTGTTCAAAGACCGAGTCGGCGGCCTGTTTCAGAAAGCGGCCGTAATTGTAGTTGACGATAATCACGCTCACCAGCGGCAGGCTGAATGCGGGAGACTTTATTTTCTCGCCAAAGCCATGCTGGTGCGTCTTGGGAATATAATCCACGGCAGCCGCCTTATCAGATTCGTCAAAAAAACCTATGCCGCGCGCGGCTTCCGCCGCAAGCCGTACTCTTTGAATTTCTCGATCGTCTTTTCGACCTCTTCGTCTTCGAGCACCCGCGGCGTTCCGATTTGAAGGGCGGTCGCATATTGTTTGCAGAGCGTTTCAAGCTCGACGGCAAGCCACATCGCCTCGCGGAGATCCGGACCGGTGGCGATCATTCCGTGATTGGCGATGAGCGCGCAGCTGCGGCCCTTCAGCGCGTTCAGCACAGCCTTCGACAATTCCTCGGTGCCATAAGTTTGATAGGGCGCGCATCGAATCACCGGGCCGCCTGCCGCCGCGATCATATAATGAACCGCCGGGATCTCCATGCCGCAGATGGCAAAGGCGGTCGCGAAAATCGAATGGGCATGCACCACCGCATTCACGTCCAGGCGCGCTTGCAAAATATCGCGATGAAAACGCCATTCAGAGGACGCCGCAAGGCGGTGCTGATAAGAGCCGTCCATATCCATGAAAACGATGTCATCCACCGTCATTTCATTGTAGGGAATACCGGACGGCGTGATCAAGAGGCCGCTTTTCCAGCGCACCGAAATATTCCCCGCCGTGCCTTGATTGATGCCGGTGCGGGTCATATTCAGGCAGGCGTCGATGATCGCTTGGCGGGCGCCGACTTCCTCGCTCTCGGCCATACCGGTTCTTCCCTCTCAACGGCGGCGGCCGAGAGCGGATGCTTCCCGTGCGAGCTGTTCGACCTTGCCGAAATCCTGCGCCTCGATCAGCCCCGGCGCCACCATCCACGAGCCGCCGACACAGGCGACATTGGCAAGCGCCAGATAGTTCGCAGCTTTTTCCAGATCGATACCGCCGGTAGGGCAGAAAATCAAATCGGGCAAGGGGCCTGCGAGGGAGGCGAGATATTTTGCGCCGCCCGCCGGCTCGGCCGGAAAGAATTTCAAGGCCCGGAAACCCCGCTCGCGCAGCGCCATCGCTTCCGACGCGGTGGCCGCGCCCGGCAACAAAGGCACCGGCGACCGCACGGCCGCCTCGACAAGACCCGGCGCCATTCCCGGGCTCACCAGAAAGGCGGCGCCCGCACTGGCCGCCGCTTGAATCTGGTCCGGTTCGACGATCGTTCCAGCGCCGATGCATGCATCCGGAAATGTCTTGGCGAGCATCGACACGGCACCCAGCGCAGCGGCTGTGCGCAAGGTGATTTCGAGCACCGTCAATCCGCCAGCGATCAGGGCACGGGCCTGAGCAAGAGCATCCTCGATAGTCTTGACCGTCAGGACGGGAATGACGGGCGCGCGGCGAAGCACCGCCACCGTCGCCTCGGCATGGGGATAAAGCATCAACCGCGCCCTTCCATCATTTCGGCTACGATTGCCGCTTAGCCGAACACGCTCGCGCCCAGTTCCGGGCCGCTCGCATTGGCGCGGAACATCTGGAACAGCTCGCGTCCATAACCGGAGGAATTTGCCACAAGATCATATTCGGCGGGCGAGCGGCCATGCAAAGTTTCTGGCGAGAGTTCCACCGTCAAGGTCCCGGCTTCGGCATCGAGCGCGATGATGTCGCCATCCCGCAGACGGGCGATAGGGCCGCCATCCAGTGCCTCCGGCGTCACATGGATCGCCGCCGGGACTTTGCCCGAAGCGCCCGACATGCGCCCATCGGTCACGAGCGCCACTTGATGGCCGCGCGCCATGACCGAGCCGAGCACCGGCGTCAATTTATGCAATTCGGGCATGCCGATCGCTCTCGGTCCCTGGAAGCGAACCACCGCCACGAAATCGGAATCAAGTTCACCCGCGCGATAAGCGGCCTCAAGCTCCTCCTGCGCGTGAAAAATCCGCGCCGGCGCGCGGACCTTGCGATGCTCGGGCGCGACCGCGCTGATCTTGATCACCGCGCGGCCAAGATTGCCATCGAGCACTTTCAGTCCGCCATCCCGGGCAAAGGCATTCGAGGTCGCGCGCAGGACCGATTCATCGAGGCTCAAGGAAGGCGATGGCCGGAATGCGAGCTTTCCATCGTCGAGATAAGGCTCTTGCGCATAAAATTCGAGGGGATGCCCGGCGACCGTTTTCGCGTCGGGATGCAAGAGGCCCGCTTGCAGCAAGGAGCCGATGAGAAAGCCGGTGCCGCCAGCGGCGGTGAAATGATTCACGTCGGCGGTGCCGTTTGGGTAGATGCGCGTGAGCAAGGGAACCACTTTCGAGAGATCGGCGAAATCGTCGAGCAGCAGGACAATGCCGCCCGCGCGGGCCATGGCGATGAGATGGATGACGTGGTTGGTCGAGCCTCCCGTCGCATGCAAGGCGACGATGCCGTTCACGAAGGCGCGTTCGTCGAGGATCGAGGCGGCCGGCGTGTATTCATTGCCGAGAGCGGAGATCGCCAAAGCGCGCTGCGCGGCGGCGGCGGTCAGAGCGTCGCGCAAGGGCGTGTTTGGATTGACGAAGGCGCTGCCCGGCAGATGCAGACCCATCACCTCCATCAGCATTTGGTTGGAGTTGGCGGTCCCGTAAAACGTGCACGTCCCTGGCGAATGATAGGATGCCGCTTCCGCGTCGAGCAGGTCTTCCCGCGCGGCCTTGCCCTCGGCGTGAAGCTGGCGGATCTTGGACTTTTCCTGGTTCGGCAGACCGGACGGCATCGGTCCGGCCGGGATGAAGACAGCAGGCAGATGCCCGAAGGCTTGCGCCGCGATGACGAGCCCCGGCACGATCTTGTCGCAGATGCCGAGAAAAACCGCCGCATCGAACATATCATGCGACAAGGCGATCGCCGCCGACATGGCGATGACGTCGCGCGAAAAAAGCGAAAGTTCCATGCCCGGCCGGCCTTGCGTGATGCCGTCGCACATGGCCGGTACGCCGCCTGCGACCTGCGCGACGCCGCCAACCTCGCGCGCCGCTTGCTTGATGATAGACGGAAACCGCTCATAGGGCTGGTGTGCCGATAGCATGTCGTTATAGGCGGTCACGATGGCGAGATTGGCGACAGTGCCGGTCCGCAGATCCTGCTTTTCAGGAGCGGCGCAGGCGGCAAATCCATGCGCGAGATTGGCACAACCGAGGGCGCCGCGCCGCGGTCCGCTGCTCCGCATCGCTTCGACGCGGCCGAGATAAGCCTCGCGCGAAGGCTGGCTGCGCCTGCGAATGCGTGCCGTGACATCGGCGATTGCTGCTTGAACCATCTCTGGCTCCCCATTTTCGCCAGGCGGCAGGATGTCTCCCGCGCCTGATCGATTAAAGTGTTTCTTCGTTCCAACTGCGCCCATCGCGCTCGACAAGAGCGATCGCGGCGGCCGGTCCCCATGTGCCCGCGAAATAGGGCCGTGGCGGTTCATTCATCTGGCTCCAGGCTTCCCGGATCGGATCGATCCAGCGCCAAGCCGCCTCGACTTCGTCACGGCGCATGAACAAGGTCGCATTGCCGCGAATGACATCCATCAAAAGGCGCTCATAGGCCTCCGGCGCGTAAATGCTAAAGGCTTCGGCGAAGTTCATGTCGAGCGGCACGTGTTGCAGGCGCATCCCGCCAGCGCCCGGTTCCTTCAGCATCAGCCAAAGCTTGATGCCTTCATCCGGCTGCAGCCTTATGGCCAGTCTCGTTTGCGATATTTTTCCCGACTCAGTCGTGAAAATCAAATGGGGGACTTCCCGAAAAACGACAATGACCTCCGAAACCCTTTGCGGCAGGCGTTTGCCGGTTCGCAGATAAAATGGGATTCCTGCCCAGCGCCAATTCGCGATTCCGACTTTGAGCGCGACGAAGGTTTCGGTCTGCGTCTCTTCGTTGCCGACCTCTTCGGCATAGCCTGGAACCGCGCCGCCCTCGCTCGCCCCGGCGCGATATTGACCGCGCACCGTCAGCGCCGCCGCATTGCTGGCGTCAATGGGCTGAAGCGACTTCAAAACCTTGAGTTTTTCATCGCGCACCGAATCCGCGTCCAAGGAGGCAGGCGGCTCCATGGCAACGAGACATAAAAGCTGCAGCAAGTGATTCTGCACCATGTCACGCAACGCGCCAGAGTTTTCATAATAAGCCACGCGGTTCTCGACACCAATCGACTCGGCGACCGTGATCTCGACATGATCGATATGAGCGGAATTCCACAACGGCTCGAAGAGCGCGTTGGCAAACCGCAGCGCCATCAGATTTTGGACCGTCTCCTTGCCGAGATAATGATCGATGCGGAAAATCCGCTCCTCGGGAAAGACCGCGCCTATCGCATCATTGATGAACGCCGCTGAAACCCCATCCTTGCCGATCGGCTTCTCGACGATGATGCGGGACGCAGGCGTAACAAGCGAATGCGCGGCGAGCTTCCCGGCTATCGGACCGAAATGGTCCGCGCCGGTCGCGAGATAGAAGGCTCGCACCCGCGACAGATCGCCATCGAGCTTGTCCTTGAGCAAATCCCAGCCCAATTCACTATCGATGTCAAGCACACCATTATACACCATCTCGACGAAGCTCTTGATCGAATCGTCGCGCGCCGTCCCGCCCGCGAATTGCTTCAAGGCCTTGGCGATGGAGATCCGGTAGGCGGATGTATCCAAGTCCTGGCGCGACACACCGATGATCCTGGTCGGCTGCGAGAACTGCCCATCAAGGAAACGATGAAACAGAGCCGGAAAGAGCTTGCGATGGGCGAGATCGCCGGTGCCGCCGAAGACCACCAGATCGAAGGGAGCGACCTTGACGATTCGCGAAACCATGGCTTCCCTTTGCGGTTTTACCGTTTACGGCCGGGCCGGAGGTCTCGTCGCGGCACGGCTTAGCGTGTCACAGATACGAAGCTAAGCAAGAGGCGCGCCAGGGCGCATGGACGACCCTGAAAAATGGAATGGAAATGGCTTTGCCGGACCACGCCATTTCGTTCAGCCCGGATCTTGCCTTCGAATTTCGACCCGCAGCAATTTTGCTCTCCATTTGATAGGATTTCCGGACGGATGGCAAATAGGGATTTAAGGCTTTACCTGCCCCAATGCCCGGCACCCGCGCCGCCTGCGGAACCGGCTAAGCTCGTCAACGCTCCGTCCATGGCTCAATCGTCAGCATGCCTCCTATCCTTATTATGGATCCATTATGGATCCACCTATGGCCCCGCGGTATAAACCGCGGTCCTTCCGACTGACCGATCAGATCATGCTTTCCATAGGCGCCCGTGCCGCAAGGGAGAAGACTCATGAAGGGCAAAACAGTGGTGATCACCGGCGGCACTTCAGGAATAGGCGAGGTGGCCGCGGAGGAACTTGCGCGAATGGGCGCCAGGATCGTTCTGATCGCGCGGGACAAGGCGCGTGGAGAGGCGAGTTTGGCACGGCTTCATGACAGGGCGCCGCTTCTCGCTCACACGGTCCATTACGCCGATCTGGCGCGGATAGCCGAGATGAAGCGCGTGGCTGCCGAGATCGCCAGCGAGGAGCCGCGTATCGACGTCCTTATCAATAACGCGGGCGCCATGTTCGGCAGGCGCGAGCTGACCGAGGACGGGCTCGAATATACATTTGCACTGAACCATATGGCCTATTTCGTCGTCACCGACGGCCTGCGTGAACGGCTTCTGGCTTCGGCGCCAGCCCGCATCATCAATGTTTCTTCCGCCGCCCATCAGGGTGCCAGGCTGGATTTCGGCGATCTGCAATCGGCGAAAGGCTTCGGCGCCATGAAAGCCTATGGCCGCTCCAAGCTCGCCAATATTCTTTTCACGCGCGCCCTCGCCCGCCGTCTGCATGGCATGGGAGTCACAGTCAACTGCCTGCATCCTGGCTTCGTCGCCACGCGCTTCGGCGACCAAAGCGGTGGCGTGATCTCGCGCTTCATTGGGCTCGCCAAGCGCTTTGCGATCCCCCCGGAAAAGGGCGCGGAAACACTCGTGTATCTGGCGTCTTCGGCAGCCGTCGCGGAAACGACAGGCGAATATTTCTACAAGTGCCACCCGGTCACGCCCTCGCAGGCGGCGCAAGACGACAAGGCGGCGGAGAGCCTTTGGGAGCAAAGCGCGGCCCTGGCGGGTATCAAGACTTGATTGCTTCAGGCCGCGCCTGCCGTGACGGGCTTGCGGGAGAGATCTTTGCTGGGGCCAGGCGGCGGGCTCCGCAACAAAGCCTTCCGGAGCGCCCACTCGCTCTCGGCATCGAGTGCTTCAAGAAATTGCACTTCGCCGCTGGCGAGCATGGCAACCGGAAGACCGTCGCGGTAGAGGAGCCGGTTGCCGGTAAGCGCGGAGAGCTTCGCTTCAGGGGTCAGGATTCCGGCAAGATTAAGCGGATCGGCACCCGACAGTGAGACGATCACGCCTGTCAGCGGCTCACGCCGGACCTCACGCAAAAGGCCGATTGCTTCGGGCAGCGCAAACTGTTCGCCCGCGAAGCCGCCGACAAAACGGCCGCCGCGAATGTCGCCGCGCGCTTCGAGCTTGCGATAAATACGCAGCAGGTCCCGCCAATGGGGCAGCCAAGCCGCCTCCCGCTCGAGGAGATGCCGGAAGACCACACCATAACGCCGCAATAAGCTGCGCGCGACATGCTCGGCCGCGTCCGTTCCCGGCTGCGGCGCTGCCTGAGCCAGATAAGGGCGGCGGGCGAGGGCCCAGCGGCCCGAATGCTCCATGCTGAACGCCGTTGTGCGGCGCCGGTGTCCGGCGCGTGTGGTCGAGCGGCGCTGGTCGGACGGCACGAGCAGCGCCCGAAGCCCGGCGAAACTATCCGAATTCACGAGGCCAAGCGCAACAAGCTCGGCAAGCGCTTCCTCGGTTTGCGATCGCAATAAGCCCGTGCCCTCAACCAGCTCGTCGAAGAATGATGCGCCGTGCGCGCGGATGAAATCCGCGACGGCTGCCGCGCGGCCGCTGGGTTCGGCGCTCGCCGCTGCCGGTGAAAGGGAGGCCCAGAGCGGAGCGTGACGGCGGCTGAGCAAAGCAATCGGCGTCGTGCGGAGAGGCGCGGGTGGGGCTGGGCGCTCGCCGCCATTCAACCGCTCGCTCAGAGGCCGTAACCTTGTCCAAGAGATGCGTCCAGCCAAGCACTGATCGTCGAGCCAAGCCGAATCGTAGTTATCAAGGCGGGCCGGCAAAATCTCGGTCTCCCAGGCGCCGGCGGGGGCCTCGAAACCCTCGAGCTGCTCGACAATTATCTGGAGCGCATCGGGGCCTTCCATACGCGTGTCCGGTGTCAGGTGTTGCCAGGCAAGCAGGAAGCGCAGGAAATCGCGCGCGGAGACGGGCTCGATCTCGGCGCGCAGCCGCGTGATCGTAGAGTGATGGATGCGCGCGAGCAGCCGGCGGTCGCACCATTCTTCCTCCATAGCCATCGGCGTGAAGCGGCCGCGCAAGGCAAAACCTTCCGCTTCGAGGGCGCCGAGAGCGCGGCGGACTGTGCCAGTCTCAATGCCAAGCGGCGCCGCGAGTGCTTCCGCCGTGGCGGGCCCCAAGCCTTCAAGACGCCCCCGCAAGATTTCGATCAATGCCGCGTCCGGCGACCAATCCTGTCTGGCATGATCGGCTGGTGCTTCGATCGCGGGTTCGAGCCTGGCGCCGGGCCAAAGGGCTCTGAACTGCGGAACCCGTTCGGCGGCGATCCAAACGGTCGCTTGCGGCGCGAAGAGGCGGGCCACGCGTTTTTCGCGCCCGAGCTTATCTAGCCACTCAAACCAACCCGTTGCGTTCCGCACTTCTGTCTCGGTTAGAAAGCCAAGCCATACCAAAGCATCATGCAATTCGTCGGCGTTGGCCGCATCGGGCCAGGCCTCGGCCCGAACGCGGACAATGGCTTCAGCATCGAGCCGGCCGAGGCCAGCGGCGGCATCCGGCGCAAGCCAACGCCTCGCCATGACGGCCTGGGCCCGGCGCTCTTCCAGCGGCGCGTCGTCCAGAAAGGCGTAGGGCCGCGCCGACAGCACTTCCTGGGCCAGCGGTGACGGCGCGGTCAGTTCGCGCGCGACAATGCGGATCGCGCCCGATTCGATGTTCCTCAAGAGCCGTTCGAGGCCCGCGATATCCATGGCCTCGGTGAGGCAATCGGCGATGGTTTGGCGGACGAGAGGATGGTCAGGAATTTCGCGCTCGCCAACGAGGTTCTCGGCGCAGGCGAGCTGGTCGGGAAAGACAGCCCCGATCAGATCCTCGGCGTCCATCCTGGCGAGGTAAGCCGGGACTTTTCTGCCGCCTCGGAAGCGCGGCAGCGCAAGGGATGTGCCCGCGACCCAGCGCCAGCGCGTCAGAAACATCGGCGCGTCAAGCAGCGCTTGGATCAAAAGGCCTCTTGCGCTTGCCGAATGCAAATAGCGCTGGACCTCGGCGAGCTCAAAACTATGGGCGGCGGTCAGCGAGAGCAGAATATTGTCATCCGTCGCGGCGGCCTGCAGTTCGAAATTGAACTTGCGGCAAAAGCGTTTGCGCAGCGCGAGGCCCCACGCCCGGTTGATGCGGCTGCCGAAAGGCGAATGGATGACGAGCTGCATGCCGCCGGACTCGTCAAAGAAACGTTCGAAGACCAAAGTGTCCTGCGTCGGCAGACAGCCGAGGGCCGCGTGGCCAGCGGCAAGATATTCAACGAGTTCCATTGCGGGAGGCTCGGTCAGGCCAACCTCCTCGCGGAGCCAGCGCAAGGCGCCCTCCCCTGCCCCATCGCGCGCCAAAAGTAACGCGATGTCTGTCCGCAGCCGCGAGACGGAGTGCGACAACTCGTCCGTGCGCCCAGGCGCTTCGCCGAGCCAAAAGGGAATGGTCGGCGGCATGCCATGCGCATCGGCGACACGGACGGTTCCGCGTTCGACCCGCAAAATGCGATAGGACTGATTGCCAAGTTGAAAAATATCGCCGGCCATGCTTTCGACCGCGAAATCCTCATGCACGCTGCCGATGAACTGATTGTCAGGCTCGAGAAGGACCCGGTAATCGGCATTGTCGGGGATGGCGCCGCCGGAGGTGAGCGCGGTCAGCCGCGCGCCGCGCCGGCCACGCAGGATGTGGTTGACGGCGTCATGGTGGATCAAAGCGCCGCGCCGGCCGCGCCGGGTCGTGAACCCTTCGGCGAGCATATGAACCACGGCCAAGAAATCGGCGCGTGTCAGGTTGCGGTAAGGCCAGGCGCGGCGCAGCAAGGCAAGAAGCTCATCCTCCCGCCAGTCTCGTGCCGCCACTTCGGCAACGATTTGCTGGGCCAGGACATCGAGGGGCTGGTCTTGGATTTCGAGCCGGTCGAGTTCGCCGCGGCGGACACTGTCGAGCAGCGCCGCGCATTCGACCAAATCATCGCGCGAGAGCGGAAACAAACGGCCTTTGGGCATGCCATCGACCGCGTGCCCCGAGCGTCCAACCCTTTGCAAGAAGCTTGCGATCGAGCGCGGGGACCCAAGCTGGCACACCAAATCGACATCGCCGATGTCGATACCAAGTTCGAGCGAAGCGGTTGCGACGAGCGCCTTGAGCTCGCCATTCTTCAGACGATGCTCGGCATCGCGCCTCTGTTCCTTGGCCATGCTGCCGTGATGCGCGGTGATCCGGTCGGTGCCCAAGCGATCGGACAAGGCCCGGGCTGTACGCTCGGCCATGCGCCGGGTGTTCACGAAGATCAGCGTCGTGCGATGATCCTCGATGAGCTGTGTGAGCCGGTCATGGACGAGCTCGCGAACGTCGCCCGCCATCACGGCTTCGAGCGGCGAAGGAGGAAGCTCGATGGCGAGATCGCGCACCCGGCTGTGGCCCGTGTCGATGATTTTGCAGGTGCCGCCGCGGGCCCCCACCAAGAAATGCGCGACATTTTCAATTGGCTTTGCCGTCGCCGACAAGCCGACCCGCAGCAGGCTGCCGCCGCAAAGCGCCGTCAAGCGTTCAAGCGACAGGGCCAAATGGGCGCCGCGCTTGTTTGGCGCCAAAGCGTGAATCTCGTCGACGATCACGGTCCCCGCCGTGGCCAGCATGGTCCTTCCGGAGTCCGAAGTCAGCAGGATATAACGCGACTCCGGCGTGGTGACGAGGATATGGGGCGGCCGGCGGCGCATCTGGGTGCGGTCGCCCGGCGGCGTATCGCCCGTGCGCACCAAGGTGCGGATGTCGACATCGGGCAGACCGCGCGCCCGCAAGGCCTCGCGGATACCGGCAAGCGGCGCTTTCAGATTTTTGTCGATATCGTTCGACAGGGCCTTGAGGGGCGAGACATAGACGATCTGTGTCGTGTCCTCAAGCCGCCCCTCGAGCCCTTGCCGCACGAGGCTATCGATTGCGGCAAGGAAGGCCGCAAGCGTCTTGCCGGAACCGGTCGGCGCCGCGACCAGGACGTGTTCGCCGCTTCGGATCGCTGGCCACGCTTCCGCCTGCGCTGCCGTCGGCGCTTGAAACCGATGCTCAAACCAAGCGGCAACCGCCGGATGAAGGATGGATGCGGCGTTCACGCGGCAACGCCGATGTGGCACACGGAAAGATAGACCATGCAACAGACTAACGCATCCGGCGTTGAAGCCAAACTGCGCGCCTGAAAGTATCGAGGCCGCGGGCGTTGATTTTCCCCAGGGGAAAACAGAGAAAAATGCATGGCGTTCATATAGGTGGCGGCGGCCATTTCGGCCAATATTTCACAAAAACCCCAAATGGCTATCCATCGAGTTCAGGATAGTGGCGGAATATCCCTTGTTCGTTGAAAGGAAGGCGGCGATTGCTGTTCAAATAGGCTTGAATGCGCGGACGCCGCGCGGTTGCTTGATGCAATGCCGTCACCCTCCGCGCCTCGGCAAGAACGCCCTTTGTCCGGTTTGGAAAAGCGTAAAGCAAGCCCTCGACGGCTTGAAAGAGGGATAAATCAGCATAGCTCACCCTCTTGCCCACGAGGTGCCTGTCGCCATCGGGGTTCCGCGCCAATAGGGTCTCGAACCAGCCGAGATATCTAGGGATTCGCTCCTCACGGAAATGCCGTGCCCGCCGCAGCGCCTCCGGTTTTTGATCCTCGTAGTAAAGATTGGCGCCCAGGGGATGATGCGAGTCGTGAGCCTCGGCAACGAGATCGGCGATGGTAAGCTGGATCTGATGAGTCCAGAGCCGCTTCGCCGCGTCTCGCGGAGCCAATGCGTGGCGATCGCCGAGAAAGAGCAGGATGGCAGCGGTCTGGCCGATCAGGACATCTCCATCCTTCAGGAATGGTGGCGCAAAGGGCGGCCGCGCGATGCTTTCTTGTTCCAGAACCGCCATGAGGGCGCCGGCACTGGCATCCTCGCTTAACGGGCCGCGGGCGACATCGACATAGCCCGCGCCTGCCTCTTCCAGAGCCAGCCGGACAAACTCGCCCCGGCCTTGAATGCCGGGCCAGTAATAGAGTTCATATGCCATGCGCAAGCTCCTTCTCCGGCCCAGCTGATGGGCGGCGAATCTCCTTCAGCCAAACAGCCAGTCCACCGCGGCTTTCAGGTTCGGCACGACCTGCGTTGGCCTTTCGGGAAGATTCAACTCTTGCCCTGGCCGATATTTCCCTGTTTGCACGAGAATGCCTTGGAGGCCAGCCGCCATCGCTCCGCCAACGTCGGCCTCCGCATCGTCACCAATCATGACGACATCCGCGTGACCGCACCCCAGGCTTTCCACGGCGAGCTTGAGAAACGCGGGCGCTGGCTTGCCGAGCACGGTTGCCGGTTTGCCGGAAGCATATTCGAGCCCCGCGACGAAAGGACCCGCATCGAGGCTGAGCTCACCGTCGTGGTCGAGGAAGTTGCGATTTTTCGCCAGAGCGAGAAACTCGGCGCCATGAAGGAGCTTCCGATAGGCCTGGTTTAAGAGGTCGTAGGTGAAGAAGGGGCCAGCGTCGCCAACGACAACGGCTGAGCCTCCATCACCCGCCAAGCCACTGAAATCCTCACGCAAATCCGGGTGCACGATGAGAAGCGGCACGAGATGGTGACTGGCAAGGAAATCACGCGCCACGGCCGCGGGGGTGAAGAGGTCCTGCGCAACGATATCGAGGCCAAGCCGGGCGAGATCACTGACAATCCGGCGCCGTGGGCGGCGGGTTGTATTGGTGATAAACTTGAACGGAATGCCCAACTCTCGGATTCGGCGGATCGCGTCGAGAGACCCCGGCAATGCCCGATTGCCGACATAGACGACCCCGTCAAGGTCGATCAGAACGCCTCCGACCATTTTGTCTTCTTGAGTTCCCGCCCGCGCGGGTCACCTGTCCCACTCCAGGACTGGCTTCACGAAACACTCGGATCAGTCGTGCGATTCTTCCCTAGCGTGCAGCTTCAAGGTGCGCGCGTCGCTATGACGCCAAAAGAACGCCACCGCAATCCCGAGGAGAGCCGCGGCGGCCAAGGTCAAAAAGAGAGCATAGGAGGTGAGCCATGCGATCGCTGGGACAGCAAGAGCCATGATAATGCCGAGAATACAGATCTGCCATGCAATATGAACACCCGCGACAAAGGTCCCAAGCGCAAGCAGCATCAGAAGCGCCAGTCCGGTTCCAGGCGCGGTCAGCAATCTTTGAACATCGGATAACACCACGATATTCATTGCAACCAGAAAAGCCAACCAGTGAAGCACTTGCGTCCAAATCATGCGGAAACGCGCTTCCTTGGTAGGAGAATGAAGCCATCCCGTTCCTATGCAGACAACGCCCATCGCCAAGGCCAGGAACTCCCAATAGCCGGCAAGGGGCTGGTGTGAAATGCTGGTATAGGCCACGCCCAACAGCGTGAGCACGAGGACGATGATATAAGGCAGCTCCCTCAGCCAAAGCCTTGCGAAACGCGAAGGGGCCAAAGGGTGTTCCACACTTTTTGCCGCTACAGGTTCGCTCATCCCATGTTCCGATCTTTTTGGCTGATGACGCGGTCCTCATCATATCGGCCGGCGTCTGCAAATTTCCGTTTGCACTGAATACGCAAGGTTGGCATATTTTCTCGATTGGGTATCACAACTACCTAAATGTCACAATTGTTCCAGGGATCCACCTCTTAACGCGCCGGATCATTTGCCCGATTCGGCCTATCCCGTAAGCCGCCGATCGCGTCGCTGTTGACTTGTGACGGCAATGGAAGAACATGCTCCAAAGCTGATCGCGTTTTTCGATCAGGCCCTGCGCCAATTTTCAATCTTTGAGTTTTTTTGCCAAGTGAGATGGCCTATGTGTGAACCTGCCACCGGAAGTTTTTTTGACACCTGGGACACCTATCAAAAGGTCGTCGCCGGCAATTACATGTTTCACAAGGAAATCGCGGCGGAGCTGCAACGCCTGCTGCGCACGCATTTCAACGGGCGGCCGTTTTCCATTCTCGATCTGGGTTGCGGCGACGCGGCAACCCTGGCGCCCTTGTTGGATGGGCTGGCGCTAAAGCGATATAAGGGGGTGGACTTGTCGGACGCGGCGCTCGCTCTCGCCGCTGAACATCTGGGCGCTCTGCCTTGCCCGGTCGAATTGGCCCACGGACACATCCTGGCTGCTCTGGCCGAGAACGTCACTCACGACGTCATCTACAGCAGCTTCGTTCTACACCATTTGCCGACTGTGCAAAAAGCGGAGTTTTTTCAGTTGGCCGCGCAAAGGCTGGATAAGGGCGGCTTGTTGCTGCTTGTCGATGTCATGCGCGAAGAAGACGAAAGTTTGGAAGTCTATCATGAACGATATTGCGACTGGCTGCGCGGCAGCTTCAGCGCACTCAACAGGGAGGAAAAGGACCTCATCTGCGATCATATCGTGAAGAACGATCTGCCCGATGCCACCTCCGTTCTTCGAGCCCAAGCGCGGGCAGCGGGACTGGAAGCGGCCTTTTGTAGCGCCTACCAGGGTTGGCATTGCCTCTTAAGCTTCAAGCACGCCTAGAACACGTCACCAGCTGCTTATCCGGAATTGCGCAGGCCCGCCGCGACGCCATTGATTGAGATGAGGATGGTGCGCAGGATCCGGTCCGCTTGCTCGCCGCTGCGCCAGCGGCGAAGAAGCTCGATTTGGAGGTGGTTGAGGGGCGCTATATAGGGAAACCGATGCCGGATCGAGCGGGCGAGCGCCGGGTTATCGGCGAGACGCTCGGTCGTCCTTTGGATCGTGTCGAGCGCTTTGATTGTGCGCCGCCATTCCTCTTCCAAAATGCTAAACACTTTCGTGGCCAGTGTCTGATCGGGAACCAGTTCAGAGTAGCGCTTGGCGAGCGCCATATCGGCCTTGGCGAGCACCATGTCCATATTGGACAAAAGCGCGCGGAAGAACGGCCATTCGTCATTCATGCGGATCAGCAGATCCATGCGTTGGCCAGGAGACTCCTTGACGAAGGCTTCCACCGCCGAGCCGAAACCGAACCAGCCCGGCAAAGTGATGCGCGCCTGCCCCCAGGAGAAGCTCCATGGAATGGCCCGCAGATCCTCGATTCGCCGCGTCGCACGGCGGGAAGCGGGACGCGACCCGATATTCAATTCGGCGATTTCCGCGATAGGTGTCGCTGCGAAAAAGAAGTCGACAAATCCCGGCGTCTCGTAGACGAGCGCGCGGTAGGCCGCCATGCTAAAGCTCGACAGCATCTCGGCGGCATCAAGAAAATCCTTGGAAGCGGGAAGGGCTGGCGTCAGAAGCGTGGCCTCGAGCGTAGCCGCCACAAGCGTCTCGAGATTGTGCAGGCCGATGTCGGGGTTCGAATATTTCGACGCGATTACCTCGCCTTGTTCGGTTAGTCTGATGTGACCATTCACGGTTTCCGGCGGTTGCGCCAGGATGGCTTGATGGCTTGGACCGCCGCCGCGTCCGACGGCCCCGCCGCGCCCGTGGAAGAGTCTGAACGTAATTCCTTCCTGTTCCTTGAAGTATCTCGCAAGCTTCGTCGAAGCGCGATAAAGCTCCCAGTTGCTGGTAAAGAAGCCGCCGTCCTTGTTGCTGTCCGAATAACCGAGCATGATTTCCTGTTGGCCGCCCGATCCGCGCACGAGATCGAAAATCCCGGGCACCGCATAGAAGGACCGCATGATCGTCTCAGCATTGCGGAGGTCATCGATCGTTTCGAACAAGGGAACGACCAGCAATGCGGCGGCGGCCTCAGGGTCGCCAAGCACACCACGCATCATGCCGCATTCCTTTTGCAGAAGCAGCACTTCGAGCAAATCGCTCACCGTTTCGGTGTGGCTGATAATGTAGTGCCGGATCGCCTGCTTGCCGAAGGATGTGAGCAATCCCCGCGCGGTTTGGAAAATCTCAAGTTCCGATTCGGTTTGTTCGGAATAGACGATGCCTGGGACGCGAAGAGGCCTCGGATCCCGCAGGAGAGTAAGGAGAAGAGCTTGTTTCGCGGATTCATCGAGGCGGGCATAGTCCACGGTCACCCGGGCAACTGAAAGGAGTTCGGCGAGCGTCTCTTCGTGCCGGTCGGAGCTCTGCCGGAGGTCGACCGTCGCAAGGTGAAAGCCGAACACACCGACAGCCCGGCGCAAAGGTGAAAGCCGCGCCGGGACGAGGGCCGCTCCATGATTTGCGGCAAGCGAAGCTTCAATGACGCCGAGGTCGGCTTGAAACGCGTCTGCGTCGTGATAGGATTCGCCGGACGCGACCGCTTGGCGCGCGGCCTCGGTGCCGGTGAGCTCGAACAGGGTTGCCGCGAGCCTTGCATAGATGCCGGTCAAGGCACGCCGATAAGGCTCGTCGGCACGCTGCGGGTTTTTGTCGCCGGAACGCTCCGCCAGCGTGTGCAGTTCCGGTGTGCATTCGACCAGCCGCAGGGTAACGGAAAGCTCAGCACCCAAGAGATGGGTCTCGGTCAAATAATGGCGCAGAATGACCTCGGACTGGCGGCGCAGGGCCAAGGCCAGCGTCTGGGCGTTGACATTCGGATTGCCGTCGCGATCACCGCCGATCCAGGATGACATGCGGAAAAAAGAGGCGACTTTGATTCCGCCAAGCTGGTCTTCGAGCTCGGCGTAAAGCTGTGGAATTTGCCTCAGGAAGGTCGTCCGGTAATATCCGA
Source organism: Methylocella sp. (assembly GCA_035509135.1). GTDB lineage: Bacteria > Pseudomonadota > Alphaproteobacteria > Rhizobiales > Beijerinckiaceae > Methylocapsa. The sequence continues at coordinate 7,641 of DATJLX010000289.1, read as the reverse complement.
GCGCGTTCTCGATCTCGTCGTCAACGCTCAAGCGTGAATAGCGCAAGAGCCGCGTTTGCCAAAGCTGCGCAATCCGGGCCCGCAGCAGCAAGGCACTATGTTTTCGCTCTCGCTCGCCAGAGAGCGTGTCGCGCTCAAGCAAAAGCTGCGCGATCGATCGTTCCGCATCGCGCTGGCTCTTGCGCTGAACCTCCGTCGGATGCGCCGTGAGGACCGGTGATATCAGGCTGCGGCCCAGCGTTTCCGCGATGTCTTCTCTTCCAAAGCCGGCCGTGGCAAGGCGGTCGAAGGTGGCGGCAAGGCTTCCTTCTTCGCGGGTCTGTGGTTGTTGCTTTCCTCGCTCGACACGTCGCCGAATGTAGTGCCGATCCTCGGCAATATTGGCAAGATGGGAGAAATAAGTAAAGGCACGCGAGACCGCCATGGCCTGGTCGGCGGTCAGTCCCCGCAAAAGCGCGCCGAGTTGCCGGCCGGCATCCGGATCGGCGCCACGTTCATAGGCGACACTGAGCTTCCGGATCGTCTCGATCAACTCGAACGTCGATTCCCCTTCCTGTTCACGGATCGTATCGCCAAGGACCTGACCGAGTAAGCGGATATCATCAACGAGCGGCAGTTCCCTTGTGGAAACATCATTCATCGTCGCCGAATTGTGTCTACTTGTCATCGAAGCCTCATATGGGCGATATCACGTTCCATTTTTCTGCTTGCCAATAGCGGGGGAATCACAGACCGCCTATGCAAATATCACTCCCAAATATTGCTCGCTGACGTGACAAATTGGTTTGGTGGTGAAGTGCAAACGGAATATTAGAGGCTGGTTCAATGAGCAAATTATCAAGACGCAAGATCTTGGGAGGAACGGCGACGGGTGCGATGGCCGCTGTAGCGACGGCGGCGCGGGCGGCCTCTTTTGGCAATCCGGATGAGCCGCCGCAAGGTGCCATCAACACCAAGGGCAACCCGGCGAGTGTCACGGACCCCGGGCCGCAAAACCCGGCAATCGGCAACCAGTTCCCATCGGCGCAGTCCCCGCCACCGATCGATGTCAGCGACATGCCGCTCTTCTGGGCGTCGTTCAACAATGCGCCGAAGCGCATTCAAAACGGCGGCTGGGCCCGTCAGGTGACACAGGCCGACTTCGCCATCGCGGAGACGATTTCCGGCGTCGACATGCGGCTCACCGCCGGCGGCATAAGAGAAATGCATTGGCACCTGGCGGCTGAATGGGGCTTCATGTCCTATGGCAACTGCCGGGTCACGATTCTCGACGAAATGGGACGGGCGCAGGTCGCCGACGTGAAACAAGGCGACCTTTGGTACTTCCCCGCGGGGCTGCCGCATTCGCTGCAGGGGCTTGGGCCGGATGGGTGCGAGTTCATTCTGTGTTTCGACGATGGCAAGGCCACGGAATACAACACGCTCTTGGTCTCCGATTGGTTGGCGCACACGCCACCAGACATCTTGGCCGAGAATTTTGGCGTTCCAGCGGAAACCTTCGCCAAGATTCCGCTCCACCAGCTTTACATTTTCCAAGGCAGGCTGCCCGGCGCCCTCGCCGCTGATCAGGCAGCGGTGAAGGGAGACATGGGTTTGCCTCCGCACCCCTTCACCTACTCGCTTGGATCGAGCGCGCCCGCGCGGCAGACGAAAGGCGGCGAGGTGCGGATTGCCGACAGCAGCAATTTCACCGTCTCCAAGACGATTGCCGCCGCCCTTGTCACCCTGCATCCGGGAGGACTGCGGGAAATGCATTGGCATCCCAATGCCGATGAATGGCAATATTGGATCAAGGGCAAGGGGCGCATGACCGTCTTCGACTCGGGGCCGAGAGCCGTCACGATGGATTTTAACCCCGGCGACATCGGCTATGTCAAGCGCAGCAACGGACATTACATAAAGAACACCGGCGACACCGACCTGCAGTTTCTCGAAGTGTTCAGAAGCGCCTATTTTGCCGATGTTTCCTTGTCCGATTGGATCACCCATACACCGCCGGAATTGGTCGCCCAGCACCTGAACGTGGACGAGGCAACCATCGCTAAATTTCCCAACAACAAGCCGGAAATCATGCCGGAGTGACCGGGTCAAACCTTTGAGCCCAATGCTCGTGCCGCTTCAGCCGCGCCGTACCGCTCGCCGGTCGCGAGATGCGAAGGGGAAGCGATACAGAAGGGTAAGGTCTGGCAGGAGATCGGATGGCCTTATGAAACATTCCGTTGCGATTTTGCTTGCAGGTGCTGTGCTTTGGACATCCGTCCCGTCACCTGCGGATAAGGCGCATCAATCCGTTTTGACCTATCATGGCCGATTCGATCGCGGCGGCAATTTCGTCGTCGAGGGACTGACCTGGAAACGCGCGCCTTTGCTTCGCTTGGATAAGAGTTTCCAGCCGCGGATCTCAGGACATGTTTATGCGCAACCGCTCTACTGGCACGCCGCTGACACGAATTCGGCGATACTGCTCCTTGCGACAGAAGACAATATCGTTCATGCGATTGATGCGGCGACGGGCAATAAGGTGTGGACCCGATCGCTCGGCGAACCCGTGGCTTTGTCATCGCTGTCATGCGGGAATATCGATCCGCTCGGAGTGACGGGCACGCCAGTCATCGATGAGTCAACCAAGGCACTCTATCTTGACGCCATGGTCGAAACACCGTCGGGGCCCCGCCACCTCGTTTTCGCACTGTCGCTTGAGGACGGTTCGTCTCTTAAGGGCTGGCCCATCGACGTCGCCGATGCAGTTGAAGGAAATTCCCAAAAATTTGTGCCGCGCGATCAGAATCAGCGCGGGTCCCTCGTGATACTCAACGGAAATCTTTACCTCCCATTTGGCGGTCACGCTGGCGATTGCGGGCATTACCATGGTGTCGTGGTAGGCATTTCTCTTTCGAATCCCCGGAAAGTCATGAGCTGGGAGACGCGCGCGCGAGGGGGCGGTATCTGGGCCCCTGGCGGAATCAGCACCGATGGAGTTTCCTTATTCGTCGCAACCGGCAACACAATGGATGCGACAGCCTGGAGCGACGGCGAAGCCGTCGTGCGGCTCGCTCCCGATCTGCATCGATCCGATGATAAGCGGGACTTCTTCGCGCCATCGGACTGGCAGGCTCTCGACGCCAAGGACGCCGATCTCGGCGGGACCAATCCGCTTCCGGTTGATATAGCCAGTGAGAGCGGCACTCGGGCCCTGATCCTTGCGCTGGGTAAAGATGGAAAGGCTTATCTTCTCGATCGCGACAATCTCGGCGGGATTGGCGGCGGTCTTGCCGTCGAGACCGTGGCCGAGGGTCCGATCATCACCGCCCCGGCCGCCTATCCAGCGGCTGGCGGCATTTACGTCGCCTTTTATGGGCATGGCGCGAACTGTCCAGTGCCCAACCGCGACATTGGGCTCACCGTTCTGAAAATCAGCACCGCCCCCGGTCCAGCCATCACCACGGCCTGGTGCGCTCCCATTCGCGGAGTAGGATCCCCAATCGTGACGACAACCGATGGGCATTCGAATCCCATCGTATGGATTGTCGGCGCCGAAGGCGACAATCTGTTGCATGGCTTCAGGGGCGACACCGGCGAGCCCCTCTTCACGGGACCTCACAAAGCGATGGCTGGCCTGCGTAACCTGCAAACCCTGATCGCAGACGGCGAACGGATTTATATCGCAGCCGATGACGGGCTCTACGCTTTCCGTATCAACGCCACCCCATTGAATGACGCGGAAGAAGGCAAGCCTATCCAATAATAGAGAATCCGTCCGATTCCGAAGAATGCCTGTAGGGCTTGCTTCAGACCCGTGCAAATTGACATTGGTTCGTCTTTCGCCATCATCACGGTAAGGTAGGCGCATGATTTCGACGATCCAGCTTCTTGTCTTACTGCTGGCCGTGGTCGCAACGGTCGCTATTCTCGCGGCGCGGCTGCAGATCCCATCCGCCATTCTTTTGGTGCTGACTGGGGTAATCCTGGCACTCATCCCTGGCCTTCCGACACTGGAGCTTGCGCCAGAACTGGTGCTGCTCCTGGTGTTGCCGCCCGTCATCTATGCGTCCGCGGTGGCCATGAGCTGGCGGGAGTTCCGGTTCAATCTGCGCCCCATATCGCTGCTGGCGATCGGTTGCGTCGTGTTTACGACGATCGCCGTCGCCGCGGCCGGCCATTGGATGCTGGGTCTAAGCTGGCCGGTGGGCTTCGTATTGGGTGCCATCGTTTCGCCGCCCGATGCGATCGCCCCGCTCTCGATTGCGCGCAGAATGCAGCTCCCCCGGCGAATCCTCGTCATCCTCGAGGGCGAAGGACTGGCCAATGATGCGACGGCCCTCATTCTCTATCGCTTCGCGGTCGCGGCGGTGAGCGCTGGCGTATTTTCGCTTGGCCAAGCGGCGGGCATGTTTGCTGTCATCATCATCGGCGAAATCGTCTGGGGGATTGGAGTCGGTTGGTTGACATTGCGCTTGCGGCGCTGGGTCCATGATTCGCGCATCGAGATCACGCTCTCTATTTTGGTGCCATTCCTGGCCTATTGGCCGCCCGTGCATCTGGGCGGCTCCGGCGTGCTTGCCACCGTGACGGCCGGGCTCTACATCAGCTGGAATGGCCTCCGGCTGATCAGCGCCGCGACGCGTCTCCAAGGCATCTTCTTCTGGGATTTCTTCATCTACACCATTGAAGGCATGGTGTTCCTTATCACCGGCCTGCAGGCGCGGACATTAATCGCCCGCATCGGCGACCATCCGCTTTCCGAATTGGTCAGCTCAGCCATCGTCGTCAGCGCCGTGGTGATCGTGACTCGTTTCATCTGGATGTATCCCGCGGCCTATCTTCCCCGCTGGCTTTTTCCTCCCATTCGGCGCCGGGATCCGTCGCCACCCTGGCAATGGCCATTTGTGCTGGCGTTCACCGGCGTTCGCGGCATCGTCTCGCTCGCGGCAGCGCTCGCGATCCCCCTGACAATTGCGGGCGGTCAGCCGTTTCCCAACCGCGATCTGATTTTGTTCCTCACTTTTTCCGTCATCCTGGTGACGCTGGTCGGCCAAGGCTTGCTATTGCCCACGGTCATTCGCATGCTCGGCCTCGCGCGGGCCGGATGTATCGAGTACCGCGCCGACCGAATCGAGGAGCACAAGGCGCGGCGGCTTGGGATCGTGGCCGCTCTCGACCGGCTTAACCAGCTCACGTTGGAACGTGAACTCTCCGACGACATCGTTCACACGCTCCGCGTGCATCATCGCGACCGTCTCAAGCACATTGAGCATAGAAGCGATGGCGATGACAGCCATAGAAAGCTCACCGAGCTTCATGATGAGATCGAGCTTCTGCTGATCACGGCCGAACGGCAGCAGATTAACGAGCTTTATCGCCAGGGCGAGCTAAAGGACGAGGCGCGGCGCCGAATCGAACGGGAGCTCGATCTTCGCGAAGTGGATCTGGCCAACCAGCGGGGCAAGGACTGAAGAAACGGCAATGGCCACGCCCTCTTTCCTCTTCTGCCGAGCCCTTACTTCCTTCGAGGAGCGTTATTTTGCTGTTGGATATTTGGAACTTTAACCGCGTTAGATAATTGAAATTGATGAAGTGCGCACTTTCACAAATCAAGGCTTAAACTACGCGACCTTCTGTGTCGCGGCTTATTTAAACGAATCATCATAGATAAGCTTGCGGATATGCCGAGCAGAGGCACCACTAATCTGCCATATTAACAGTTTTTAACGATCTTCCACTCCGATTTGGCGTATATTACGTATGATGGAAAACAATAGTTGCCGCGGCATAGCTCGTCGCGTCAACGGGAGAAGTAACGTGACCGTCCTTTTAATCGGGAGCGTATTGCTAGGCGCACTGCTTGGGCGATTTTTCAAGGTACTGGTTCTTGTCCCGGCGAGCGCAGCCGTCCTCTTCGCTCTCTTTATCCGATCCGCTTCCGCCTGGCATGGCCTTCTGCACTTGTTTCTTGAATTCGCCGTGCTCGTCATAAGTCTTCAAATCGGCTATGTTGCTGGGCTGTTTTCCCATCTCATCATCAGGGGCGAGAAACGACGAGGGAAACTCCATCCCCGTCCATCCACGCGAAGCGTCGCCACTCGGCGACAATGATGCCATTGTCCTTTGGCTTTAGGATCGTGGTCACCACTGCGCAGGCGTCGTGAAGCTGCAAGTGGCTCTCAGCACCCTGACCAATCATGGCAACGACGCGGGCGGCACCGCGATCAACTTCCCGTGGCTTCCCCTCCGCGGAAGATAGCCTGAGGCTGGCCCGCTGCTAAGTGCTTTGGCAATGAGTCTTCGATATGAACCAAACCGGATTGCTTGGGCGCTCTTTGTTGCCGTCATACCACACTCGGCAAGAATATGGACTCTTTCCACAAAGATGCTTTGTCTTGGCTTGACGCCGCCACAGCTTTGCGATGCCATCCGGCTCAATCGCATTTAAGTGAGTGATTATGTCTGACGGTTGCTTGATTTATTGATTTCAGCATCTAGGGAGCAGTCGGTTGGGCTGGCGGATCGTGCGGAAGAGCCCTTTTTTCAAGGGAAAGGCGTTTATATCTGGAGCTATCGCGCTTCTGGGTATCGACGTTCTTTCGGCTGCTCCCATACACGCCCAGTCTTTAACCGGGCCATTCGACAACAACATTTTGTTTCAGACGATGCTGAGCAGGCCCGCCGATCTTGACACGACGCTCCGGTATGCCGTGAGCACCGAGCAGATGGGTGACATCGAGGCGTCCATTGGCGCCTTGGAACGGCTCCTTTTTTTCAACCCTTCACTGTCTCGTGTGCGCTATGAACTTGGCCGGCTGTATTATCGTTTGGGTTCCTATGAGATGGCGCGAGGCTATTTTCTAACAGCCCAAGCTGCCGCGGACGCGACGGAGGAATTGAAAGAGCGCGCTCAGGAATATCTCGACACGATTGAGAAGAAGCTGCAGCCGGATCAATGGAGCGGCTACGCCCAGACGGGATTCCGCTATCAGTCAAATGCAACCTATGGGCCTAGTCAGCAATCGCTGCTTGGCGCGACGCGACCAATCAATAGCCAGTTCGCCCCCCAGTCTGACGGGAATTGGTTTGGCGCTTTCGGAGTCAATTACGTTCACGACTTTGGCAATCAAAATGGTGATGTGTTTGAAGCCAATGTGCTTGGTTATGATGCCCAGCAATTCACCGTGTCTTCCGTAGATACCGGCTTCCTCGATGTCCACCTCGGTCCCCGTTTCGGCATCTTGCAAGATACGTTGAATGGCGCCTCGATCAAACCCTTTGTGTCAGTGACGGGGGTCACGCTTGGCGATGCGCCCTATCTTGGGAGTTTCGGCGGTGGCGTGACAATGCATTTTAATGAGGCCAATGTTGCATGGGATCCTTATGTCGAGTTTCGCCGCTTAGACTATAATGCCACCGGCCTTTACCCCCTGGCCACAGGCCTTGACGGCACCCTTTTGATCGCTGCCCTGCAAGCGGCCGGTCAGATCAGTGAGACGGTTCGCTGGCAAGCAAAATTTGCTTTCTATCACAGCGACGATGCCTTCCCTTGGTATAGCTACGATCGCTATGCATTCGATCTATGGCTTCCTTGTCTGGTCCCCTCTCCATGGGGAGGTCGCAACTGGACCGTCACACCTTCCCTTGGTGTAGCCCCGT
>DATJLX010000288.1:0-6933 GCA_035509135.1 Methylocella sp. | reverse complement strand
AGCGAAGCGCAAGCGCGCCGCGAACATGCCCGCCTCGGCGAAGAGATCGCCCAGCATGACAAGCGCTATTACACCGAGGACGCGCCAACCGTTTCGGATGCCGAATATGACGCGCTGCGGCAGCGCTATGAGGCGATCGAGGCGGCCTTCCCGGACCTTGCGACGCCCCAATCGCTCACCAAAAAGGTCGGCGCCGCGCCATCCGAAAAATTCGCGAAAGTGCGCCATCGCGTGCCAATGCTCTCCCTCGGCAATGTCTTCGAGGATGAAGAGGTCGTGGATTTTATCGCCCGGGTGCGCCGGTTTCTCGGGCTTGGCCCCGAAGCGCCGCTTGCCACCACCGCTGAACCGAAGATCGACGGTCTCTCCTGCTCGCTGCGCTTCGAAGAGGGCACGCTTGTCGAGGCGGCCACGCGCGGCGACGGCTTTGAGGGCGAGGATGTCACCGCCAATGTCCGCACCATCGGGGAAATCCCCAAGCGGCTCAAGGGTGATGCGCCTGGAATTCTCGAGGTGCGCGGCGAGGTCTATATGACCCATGCCGATTTCGCCGCCTTGAACGAGCGCCAGAAGGAAGCGGGAAAAACACTCTTCGCCAATCCGCGCAACGCCGCAGCGGGCTCGCTGCGCCAGCTTGATCCGGCGATCACCGCGACCCGTCCATTGCATTTCTTCGCCTATGCCTGGGGCGAGGTGAGCGCTCTGCCTGCTTCGACCCAAATGGGCATGATCGCGGCGTTCAAAAGCTACGGGCTCCCCGTCAATCCGCTGATGGTGCTCTGCCATTCGGCGGAGGAATTGCTCGCCCATTACCGGCAAATCGAGCAGCAGCGCGCCTCCCTCGGCTATGACATCGACGGCGTCGTCTATAAGGTCGACAGTCTTGCCTTGCAAAATCGCCTCGGCTTTGTCTCTCGCGCTCCGCGCTGGGCGACCGCCCATAAATTCCCCGCCGAGAAAGCAACAACCGTGCTGCGCGCGATCGAAATCAATGTCGGCCGCACCGGCGCCTTGACGCCGCTCGCCAAGCTTGATCCGGTCACCGTCGGCGGCGTTGTTGTTTCCAATGCGACCCTCCACAACGAGGATGAGATCGCCCGCAAGGACATTCGCGTCGGCGACACAGTGACGGTCCAGCGCGCCGGGGATGTCATTCCGCAAATTCTCGGGCCGGTGACCCTCACCGACGACGACAAAGCCAAACACGAGAAATTGCCAAAATATGAATTCCCGGATACCTGCCCGATCTGCGGCTCGGCGGCGGTGCGCGAAATCGACCCCAAGACGGGCGAGCCGGAGGCGGTGCGCCGTTGCACCGGTGTCCTTGTCTGCACGGCGCAGGCGGTCGAGCGCCTCAAACATTTCGCCTCGCGCAATGCCTTTGATATCGAGGGCCTCGGCGATGAGCGAATCGAGCAATTCTTCCGCGATGGACTGATCCGGACCGCCCCCGATATTTTCACGCTTCCCGGGCGCGAGCGGCGGGGCCTCATCCATCTGAAAGAGCGCGAAGGCTTCGGCGAGCTCTCGGTGAACAATCTCTTCAACGCGATCGAAGCGCGCCGCACGCTGCCGCTCAACCGCTTTATATTCGCGCTCGGCATAAGGCATGTCGGCGAGACCAATGCGCGGCGTCTCGCCCGCCATTTCGAGTCATTCGAGGCGTTGCGCAAGACCGCGCAAGCGGCAACGGAAGGCTCGGAGGCCCGCGCCGAAATCAACAATATCGAAGGGATCGGCGAGGTGGTGGCGGAAGCCGTCGCTGATTTCTTTGCCGAGCCGCACAATGAGACGGTTCTCGACGCGCTGCTCAAGGAAGTGACGGTGGTCCCGATGGAAGCCGTCACCAAGGCGAGCCCGGTCACCGGCAAGACGATTGTCTTCACCGGCGCGCTGGAGCGTATGACGCGCGACGAGGCCAAGGCGATGGCCGAGCGGCTCGGCGCCAAGGTCGCGGCTTCCGTCTCCAAGAAAACCGACCTCGTCGTCGCGGGTCCCGGCGCCGGTTCAAAACTCGCCAAGGCCGCCGAACTCGGTATTGAGACGATCAGCGAGGAGGATTGGTTGAAGCTGACCGGACAGAAGGAGTAAGAAACCCCCGGCGGTCAGCCGGCGCGATAGCAGCCTGCGGGGCCTCCGGAACGCGTTGCAAGGGAGAAGGGCGCCATTTTGATGAGTCCGCGCGCGCCAACGCCCATTGGCTTGCCGCCAGAATGGGCGGCCGAGCCCTTGCCAGAAGGCGCCGTCCTGTCAGCTGAAGCGGTTCCGCCATTCCGGGAGCGGCCGCCCTGGTTTGGCGGCGATCTGCAAACACTGCGCAACATTTTGCGCGGCACCCCGCCGGATTTGCCTGGCGGCGAGCGTCTGCTGCTCGCGATGCCCGACGGCGACCGGCTGGCGGCCCGGCTCGACCGGCCTGTCGGCCCCATGACCCGGCCGCTCATCGTGCTCGTGCATGGCCTTGCGGGTTCCGAGGCGAGCGGATCGGTGGTGGCGAGTGCGCGGCATCTCTACGGCCAAGGCTGGGGAGTCTTGCGCCTGAACCTGCGCGGCGCCCTCCCGTCGCGTCCGACCGCCGCCGGTCATTACCATGCCGGGCGGACCGAGGATCTGGCGGAGGCCCTGCGCGGACTTCCGGCTGATCTGACCCGGCACGGAGTGATCCTGATCGGCCAATCGCTCGGCGGCAATCTTGTGCTGAAATTCATGGGCGAAGGCGGCCACGGCCTGCCGGTGCTGACCTCTGTCGCGGTGTCCGCCCCCATTGACCTCGCGGCGACCTGTGCCCGGATGCTCAGCTGGCGCAACTTTCCCTATCAACGCGCCATGCTTGAGGCGATGAAGCGCGACGCGCTGGCGCCGGGCGCGGCATTGAGTCCCGCCGAGCGGGCCGCCGTCACCGCCGCCAAGAATGTCTATGAATTCGACGACCGCTTCATCGCGCCGCGCTTCGGCTACCGGGATGCAAAGGATTATTACGAACGCAATGCGGCCCGGCATTTTCTTGCCGGCATCGCGCGGCCGGCGCTGATTCTGCACGCGCTGGACGATCCTTGGATTCCGGGGGCCTGCTACACGGCGATCGACTGGCCGCGCCTGCCAATGATCGAGGCGGTGCTGACCCCGCGCGGCGGACATCTGGGCTTCCACGGCCGGGGCAGCCGCGTCCCTTGGCATGACCGGGTGACGGCGTGGTGGCTCGCCCGAAAATTCGGGCTGTAAATGAGACGATGGTCATGAAATCCGCCACGAGGGCTTCATTGCCGAGAAACCTCCAGCCAAGATCAAGCCTTAATAGTGAAATCGTTTGCGTTAGGCTCCCATGAAAATCGCCATCATCGTTGCCACTCTTTTCCTCATCTCCCCCGCCGCCGCGCAACCGGCGGGCTCCGACCTGATTGCGGCCTGCGTTCCCTGCCACGGGGCCGATGGGATTTCGCGCTTCGGCGAAGTCCCCAATCTCGCCGGCCAGAACGAGCCGTACCTCCTCAATCAGCTGCACGCGTTTCACACGGGCAAGCGCCCTCATAAGGAAATGGGTTACATGAGCCGCAACTTGACGGAAGCGGAGATGGAAGCCATCGCGGAGTATTTCTCCCGCCTGCCGCCACGTTGAGGCGGCGTGGACAGCCAAACTTACATCGTGTTCACTTTCCCGCAACGGCCCAGGCCATCGGGGCCGCAGCAGCACCCTCCGGGCTTGCGGCGGAAGATCGATCGATCTTACAAGATCGAAATGGAGCCTTTGTCTTCGGCCTTGTAAGGTTTTGGGCTCCAATCGTACCAAAATGTTTCACGTGAAACATTTTTGTCCGATCTGGCGGGCCGGCCGGAAGCGCCGGCTTGTGGGTTTTCGCGGGGAGGCAGGAATGCGATCGATCGAAGCGGTTTTTTTGTCGCTCGGCGTATGGGTTCTCTCCGCGAGCCTGCACCCGCCGCGCGCGGAGGACGGCTACGACCCCGCCGAAAACGACGTCCCGTTCGGGCAAATGGGGGGCGCGGTTCGCGGGCCGGTCAAGACGGAGGGCGAGCTGAGCCAGAACCTTTTTGGCAAGCCATGCCTGATCTACGCCCCCTATGCTCGCCCTTATGTCGTCGATACCCACATGTCCGACTATGTCGTCGGCGTGACCAACAGCTGTCCCCGCGCGATCAAGATACGGATCTGCCAAAACGACGGGTCTGGCTGCAGCAGAGCCGTCGTTCCAGCCTATCAGAGCACGGATGTGGTGATGGGTTTTGGCCCGCTCACGGATGTGTTCAACTATATCGCGCGGGAGACCCCCTAAGGCGCTTGTCAGGCGTCTTCGCCTGTCTTTGCGATCTTGCGTGGCGGCCCCATCAGCGCGGGCTGGAACAGAATCGCGGCAGCCAGGGTGCAGACAAGCGACAAGGCCAGCAGCTTTCCCATGCTTGATGTGCCCGGATGCTTGGACATCCAAAGACTGCCGAAAGCGGTCGCGGTGGTCATCGCGCTGAAAAAAACGGCGCGGGTGAGACTTGATTGCAAGAGATTTGTGGTCCCCGCGCGCCATGCCATCACGAAATAAATCTTGAAGGCAACCCCAAGACCGAGAAGGAGGGGCAGCGCGATGATATTCGCGAAATTCAGAGGCAGCCCGATGAGCACCGTGATTTCAAGTGTGACGACGCCGGCCAAAAGCAAGGGAACCAAGGTCAACAGCACGTCGCTGATCCGGCGCAGCACGATAAAGAGGAGCACGCTAATGGAAATCAGCGCCCAAAACCCCGCCTCGATGAAGGCCTTGACGACGGTGTCGCCCGATTCCTGAACCGCGATGGGCTCGCCCATGGCATTGGGATCGACCGAGCGCACCGCCTTTGCAAACCGGATCAAGGTTGCATTATCGTTCGAATTGCCCGAAGGCGCGACCTCGATACGGGCCCGGCCATCGGCGCTCACCCAATTGCGCGTCAAATCAGGCGGGATATCGGCGACCGTCACTTTCCTTGCCGTGAGCGACGCCCTCAACAAATTAAGCATCGTATCGAGGCTCGGAACCAAGGCCTCGCGCGCAGCATCGCGAACGGCTGGCGGCGCCGCGGCGAGCTTCCGGAGAGCCGCAGCGAGACGCCGGGCGTCATCGGCGCCTTTTCCTGTTTGCCCGGCGGCCGTCACGTCGAAGGCGGCGGCGGCGCGCTCCATCTCCGCGACATTGTCCGCGTCGGTCGGCGGCTCCTTCTCGCGCGCCGGATCGATCAGCGGCAACAAGCTCTTTGCAACAGGCGCGATGAGCGCGAGCTTTTCCTCCTGATCCTCGGGAATGAAACTCTCAAGGCTCGTGACCCTTGCAACCTCCGGCAGTTGTTGGAGACGCGCCATGATCGGCGGAGTCGCGGCGAGGGACGGAGCGAGGACATTGATCGTACTGGTGTCGGTGTTCGGATCCTTCATCAAATCGAGCAAGGTCGCAACGGATTCGACCTTTGGACTGCGCAAATTCAGCGGGTTGAAATCGAAATGAAGATGACGGAGCAAAGGCGTTCCGCCCAAGGCCACGAGCAATGTCCCAATGACGATCACATAACGGTGATTGGCCATGAAACGATCGACAGGAGCCAGAAATTGATAGCCGACCGCTTCCTGTTCCGGCGGCGGCCGGAACAAGGTCAGCAAGGCCGGCAACACCGTGATCGCCGAGAAGAAAGCGATGAACATGCCGGTGCCGGCGATGAGGCCAAGTTCCGAGACGCCCCGATAATCGGTCGGCAGAAAAGAGTAGAAGCCGGCGGCGGTCGCGGCGGCGGCAAGCGCCAAGGGCCGCCCGGATTTGGCCGCCGCCTGCGTCAGGGCCTTGTGGAACTGTGGCTCCTTATAGCGTTCGGCGCGATAGCGGACGCTGAATTGAATGCCGAAATCGACCCCGATCCCAACGAACAACACCGCGAAGGCGACCGAGATCAAATTCAGCGCGCCGACCATCATGAGGCCAACGGCGGCCGTCGCGGCCAGACCGGCGACAACGCTCAAGGCAACGGAGAGAACGATACGGCCCGATTTCAGGGCGCGCCAAATGATAAACAAAACGATCAAGGAGGTACCGAGCGCATTGAGCCCGGCCCCATCCGCGATACTCCCGAATTCCTCATCGGCCATCGGCACGAGGCCCGTCAGCCTCACCGTCACCCCGTACTGAGGGGAAAGTCCAAGAGCCCGGGCGGTCTCCCGGATGAAATCCGAGGCTTTTTCCCCCGGCATCAAAGCGGCGTAATCGAGCACCGGCTTGATCTGGATGAAACGGCGCAGTTCGCGCGGATCCGGTTTTTCCCCAGAGATCATTCCGCGCCAGGAAAAGAACACGGTTTTGCCGGCAAGCACCTCCTCGATGGCATCGCCAACGAGGGCCATTGGGCGGTCGAAATCGTCGAGCGTTCCGGCTTTCGCGTGAACGCCCTGATTGATATAGGAAACGGCCTTGACAATTCCGCGCAAACTCGGATCGGAGGCAAGCGCCATCAGAAACGGCCGCGCCTTGGAAAGCCCCTTCATGGTCTCCCGGAGATCGGCAAGGGGTTGAAACAGCAGGGCGTTTTGATTGAAATAGGCGCCACCCTCGGGACGCATGACCGATTGGTAAAGATCGGGGCGGCGTTGCAATTTGTCCGTCAGCTCTTGCGCCGCCACCTCGGCAAGCTCGGGAGTGGCTCCATCGATCACCACCACAATTTGATCGTCGAGTTGGGGAAAAGCCTTATCCAGCGTGATCAGATTTTGCCGCCATTGCAACTTTGCGGAAATAAAATCGTTCGTATTGGTGTTCATCGCGAAATGGGTCGCCGTGTAATACCCCGCGGCTACGGTCACCAAGGTTGCCAAGGCGAGCACGATCCAAGGAAACCGGCTGCAGGCCGAGACGATCGCGACCACAGCTCTCGCGATAGGATCGTAAGTCACGGATTGAACAAAAGATT
>DATJLX010000287.1:0-4918 GCA_035509135.1 Methylocella sp. | reverse complement strand
AGCACCGGCTGCGCCGGCGCGAGCAAAGCTCGCGTCCTTGACAAGACCGAGTCCGCCTCGCCGAAAATGCCAGCCGTCGGATGAATGGCGGACTCCGGCCTTGGCCGTTTGTCAAGAGATCCAAAGCGGCGGAAAATCGCTTGAAGACACATCTTCATACCGAATGGACAATCGTGAGAGACCGCTTTGTTTGGGCCTTGTAAGATTTGAGGCCCCAATCGTACCAAATTGTTTCACGTGAAACATTTTGGTACGATTTGACCCGCGAACCGGACAAAACTGATGGGTCAAACCTCACGCCGGACACGCAAAAACCCGATCCGTTAACATCCCATTTACCCTAATCGCGCAATGTGCGGCGCACGGGGCAGCAAGGCCCCTGGGAGGCCGCATGTCCGCACGAATCCTCATCGCCGACGACGATCCCGTCCAGCGCCACCTTCTTGAGAGCCTTTGTCATCGCTTCGGTTACGAGGCGGAAACCGTGGCTTGCGGCGAAGCGGCGCTGGCAAGGCTTCGCGCCCAAGGCGGCGAGCCGATCCACCTTTTGATTCTCGATCTCGTGATGCCGGACCTCGACGGCATGGCGGTGCTGGCAAGGCTGAAGGAAGCCAGCGCGCACCTTCCCGTGATCGCCCTGACCTCCCAGGCTGGAATTGAGTCGGCGCTGGCGGCGATCCGGGCGGGCGCCCAGGATTTCGTGGTGAAGCCCGCCGGGCCCGAGCGGTTGCAGGTCGCGATCAAAAATGCGCTTCATGCCGCAAAGCTCGCGGAAGACCTGCGCTTCCTGGAGCGCCGGACTTCCGGAACCTTGGCGTTCAGCGACCTCGCGGGCGGGAGCGCCGATATGGCGCGCGCCATCCGGCAAGGCGAAAAGGCGGCGAAATCCTCTATTCCCGTGCTTCTTGAAGGGGAGCCTGGCACCGGCAAGGACATTTTCGCCCGCGCCATTCACGGCGCGTCGGCGCGGCGCGGGCGCGCTTTCGTTGCGGTCAATTGCGCCGCCCTGCCGGATGCTCTCGCCGGGGCCATCCTGTTTGGCGGCGATGCCGGCGAGAAAAGCCCCGGCAAATTCCTCGAGGCGCATGGCGGCACGCTGTTCCTCGACAAGATTTGTGAATTGCCGATGGCCGCGCAAGCGGAGCTCTTGCATGCCCTGCAGCAGGGCATGGTCCATCCCTCCGGGGCAAAACGCCCGGTCAAGGCCGATGTGCGCCTGATTTTCTCGGCCAGCCGCAATCTGATCGAGCGGGTGACGAGCGGATACTTCCGCGAGGATCTCTTTTTCCGCATCAATGTGTGTCCGATTTCCCTGCCGCCTTTGCGGGCGCGGCAGGCCGATATCGCAGGGCTTGCCGGGCGGTTTTGCGCGCGGTTCGCCGCCGAGGAAGGAAAAGGGCTGCGCGGGATCTGCGCCGAGGCGCTGGCCTTGCTTGGCAGCTATGATTGGCCCGGCAATCTCAGGCAATTGGAGAACGCCGTCTTCCGGGCCGTGGTGCTCGCCGGTGGCGATGAGCTGACGGTCGCCGACTTTCCGCAAATCGCCGCGAGGGTTGGAGGTTTCGATGTCCGGGTCCCGGCGGCGCCCCCGCCCGCCTTGCGGCCGGCGCGTCCAGCGAAAGAGTTCGTCCGGGTGGAACTGCGTGATCCCAACGTCCTTCCCCTTCTTGATGCGCAGGGCCACACGCGCCCGCTCGACCAGCTGGAGGCCGCGGCGATCCAATTCGCGCTGGCGCATTGCCGGGGCCAAATGTCGGCGGTGGCGCGCAAGCTCGGGATTGGCCGCTCGACCCTTTATCGCAAATTGAAGCAATATGGCTTGGAGCCCCAGGGTTCGGAGCCCCAGGGTTTGGAGCCCGCCTGCGAGGACGAAACAAGGGTCGTGGGGAGCGCGTGATCCCCGTGCGCACCGCGCGTGCGAGGAGGGGCGGCTTTGCTCAGCCAAAAAAATTTCAGATTTGATGTCCCGCGCATAGGCTTAAGGCGGGGTTCGCGCGTTAGGCGAGGGGAGCAGCGGCGGCTTAGTCACGCGCGAGGGGCTTCGGTCCAATGGGGAATGCAAGGGAAAAGATGATGCGTGCGTCAAGGCGAGGTGCGAATTTCTTGGGGGTGTCGATGCTGGCACTGGTGGTCTGCCTCGCGAGTTCCCGTGGCTGGGCGGAAGATGCCGGGATGGCCACCCCCTCGGCGAGCGTGCCCGTGGCCGCCCCGGGAAGTGGCGAGAGGCATGAGGCCGTGCCTGGCTTCATGGCTATGTCGCCGACCCGTGACGACCCTTTCGCCGATGCGCCGGCGGAAACCCCAGCGGCCCCCGCGCCCGCCGAAGCCGTGCCTCCACCGGACGCCGCCGCGCCGCCCGCCACCGCGCCCAGCGCGGAGGATGCTGCCACCCAGCCGTCCTTGCCTGCGGTCAATGCGGCGCTGAAAGCCGCGCTTGAGGCGCGCGCCAATACCCAGGACCCGTTTGGCCTCCTGCATCGCAGGGAGCGCGAGGCGATCGCCGCCTTCTATATGGCGCGCGATTTCGCGCCGCTCTGGTGGACCGATGGCAAGCCCAACGCGGAGGTCGCCCCGGTGATTGAGCGGCTCCAGCACGCCGCCGATGATGGGCTCGATCTCAAACGGGTTCCGCGCGACGTTTCTCCGGTCACGGATGCTGAGATCGCGAGCGCTGATATTGACTTGAGCGACGCGGTTGTCGCCTACGGCCGACAAGCGAGCGGGAGCCGGGTCGATCCGCATATGATTTCACACTTGATCGGGGAAGAACCGGAAGTCGCCGATCCCGCCGTCATTCTGGCGCTGGTCGCAACCGCCGGGGAGGGCGCCGGCGCCGAGCTGGAGAAATTCAATCCCCAGCAAAAAGGCTATGAAGCGCTGCGCGAAAAACTGCTCCAGTTACGCCATGGACGGACACCATCAGTGCACGACGCCGCGATTCCGGCGGGTCCGGTCCTGCGCCTCGGCATGCGTGATCCGCGGGTGCCACTCATTCGCGCACGGCTCAGCGTCGATGCGGCGGTGGAACCGTCGGTCAAGGACGCCGTCTATGACACCCGGACCGCGGCGGCGGTCGCCGATTTCCAAAAAGCGAATGGTCTGCCGCCCTCGGGTATCTTGACGGCGCGCACCGCCGCTGCCCTATCGGGCGGCCAGGCGTCGCGTCTCGAAGCCGAGATCATCGCCAATATGGAACGCTGGCGCTGGATGCCGCGCGACCTCGGCGAGGAGCGTGTCGACGTGAACATCCCCACTTATGAAGCGGAGGTCATCGACAATGACGCGGTGATCGAGCGGACCCGCGTCGTCGTCGGCAAAGAACAAACTCCGACGCCCATCTTCTCCGAAACGATGAAGTTCCTCATCGTCAACCCCTACTGGAACGTGCCGCCATCGATCCTCCGCAAGGAGATGTTGCCGAAGGCGGCCGGCGACCCCAATTATTTCCGGCGGCTCGGCTATGAGGTTTTTACCCGCGCGGGCCATCTTGTCGTGCGCCAGCCGCCCGGCGAGCGCAATGCGCTGGGGCGAATCAAATTCATGTTCCCGAATGATTACTCGGTCTATATGCACGACACGCCGATGCGGAAGCTCTTTGCCGCGTCGAAGCGGGCGTTCAGCCATGGCTGCGTGCGCGTCGATGATCCGTTCCGCTTTGCCCATACGGTGCTGGGCCCCGCCTGGAGCGAGGCGCGGGTGAAAAAGCTGATCGGCGGCAAGGAGCGCTATGTCTATCTGCCGAAGCCGCTGCCGGTTCATCTCGAATATTTCACGGCCTATGTGGATGATTCGGGCCAGCTGCGCTTGCTTGAGGATATCTACGGCTATTCGCGCAAGGTGCGGGAAGCGCTCGGGCTGGAAGGAACGAGCTGATCCGACAAAACGGTTCACGTGAAGCAGTTTGGTCCGATTGATGCTCAACCACACATTATTACCGCGCGGCGAAGTGCAAAGCCGGGATTGATGCAAGTCTCGCGGATCATGACTCATGAGGGATCCCCGTCATTGCGAGGAGCAAAGCGACGAAGCAAACCAGGAGGGCCGCAAGGGGACTGGATTGCTTCGCTTCGCTCGCAATGACGGCATGAGTTACTGGTAAAGAGTGATCTGGTCTGAGAGCTGTTTTCAAAGCAATTGGCCCCCCGGCCACATGCTCCCATTCGTCGAACGGCGGCAGAAAAGCGGATGCGCTCGGGTCAGCCGTACGACGAATGGGTTTTTCTGTGCTTCAAAGCACCGAACATGAGGGACATGGTACTGCAACAGCCTCATTTGATCTTGAAATAATTGCGAAGCGCGAGGCCGATAAAAAAGACGAGGATGATCGAAAGAAGGTTTTGAAAGATTACCCAGAATTGAAAACCTTGCGGGGGAATGGGCAGGCATGAGCCAAAGCCTGGACAAAACAGAAATTTTTTGATCTCGGCGTCTATCGTGAGCGGGCCGACGAAAGCACGGCGTTGCCAAAAGCGAGCATCCCGACCGCGTGATTGTATTTTTCCGTGTTGGCTGAACCAGCGGCATGCATCAGCGGCGCTAGGACCTCGCTATAACGCCAGTAAAAGAAGGGCACGCTCAAACCGAGCCATATGGCAGGCACGAGGAAATTTCGGCCATAATCGGCAAGCGCCCAATAGAGGAGCATGATGAGGATCCAGACACCGTGGAGCGCGAGCCGCAGCAAGTTTCGTGGCGAATTCCGCCATCCCTCCTTTCTCAGCGCTTCCCATCGCTGACGCAGGTAGACGCCGCGTTCGGCCTTGCGTTCCTCGATATAGAGGTCGCGTTCGAGATCGTGGTTCTTTGTCTCTTCCGCGATTTTTCGAAGGGCACGCAAGCGTATTGGAATACGGCTGTCATTGGTCCAATGAAGGAATTTGCGGGGCGGTGAAAAACCGATTTGGGCGCCGGTGAAATC
>DATJLX010000286.1:0-7951 GCA_035509135.1 Methylocella sp. | reverse complement strand
GCCGGGAGTCGGCACGGCGATCACATCGCCCGCGTGGGTGATTGGATAAGCCAGGTCGAAAATGCCGTCGCTTTTTTGCGCATAGGAGAAACATCTGGGCTTCAACGGTGCGAGCAAGACTTTTGGCGCCCCGGAAGGATGCGCCCACTCCGCCGCATGGATCAAGACCTCGCAACCCGGAAGATCGTTCAGCCCATCCACATGGTCAATATGAAGGTGAGTCATAACGACGCGCAGACCCCGCGCCCCGCCGGGGCGAATGAGAGGAAGCTGCTTGCCAATCTCCTCCCCGGGTTTGAGAGTGAAAATGCAGATCCGCCGTGAAAGCCAGGCATCGAATCGTCCCAGGGAATCGAGATAGCCCGGCCGGAGCAGACCGCCGCTCATCCCTGAATCAACAAGAATGTCCCCCTCCGGATGGGCGATCAACCAAGCATGAATGGGAAGTTCTGGCGTAAAGTCCTGGCTCGCGAGAATGCGCAGCCGGCTGGTGATAGGTCCGCCTCGACGCGTCAGAAATGGTTTTTTGACGCGAACCAAGCCTGTGCAAATCGGGGTGATACCGTGTTTCAGCATGGCGATAGTTAGCAGTCACTAACTCGCTTCGCAACAGCTGAATCCATTTGAAAAAAAGAGGATATTAAAAACGCAAAACGCCGGGCGTACCTCCGGCCCGGCGTGCGATTTTGACCAGCGCATCGGCAGGCCAGCATCATGAATATGCCTAAAGGCTAGCCATGACGCCGTGATGACGCAGAGCGCGCTGGCCAGCGGCTGACCGAGCCGAACGACGGTTTTGCATTTTGGGGGCGCTTTCCCTGATGGCTTCTTGGGATTATAGATAAGGTTAGGATTTGTGGGGACTGGCTATATGAGCGATATGCGGCTTGTCGTTGCTGGAGCGGCTGGACGCATGGGCCGCGTGCTCATCGAAATCATTCGTCAAACGCCGGGTGCCCATCTGGCGGGCGCGATCGAACAGCCAGATTCGATTGCCATCGGCCAGGACGCGGGGCTGCTCGCCGGCTGCGGCCAGATGGGGGTCGCCATTAGCGGCGACGCGCTGGCCGTCATCGCGGGCGCCGATGGGATCCTCGATTTCACCTCGCCACAATCAACCGTCGAACTGGCGGCGTTGGCGGCTCAAGCGCGCATCGTTCATGTCATCGGCACCACCGGTTTCAACGCGGAGCATGTCGCAAGGCTGGAGGCCGCCGCCCGCCATGCGGTCATCGTGCGCTCGGGCAACATGAGCCTCGGCGTCAATCTCCTCGCCGCTCTCGTCAAACAGGCCGCCCGCACCTTGGGACCTGAATATGACGTCGAGATTGTTGAAATGCATCATCGCATGAAGGTCGACGCGCCCTCTGGCACCGCCCTTCTGCTTGGCGAGTCAGCGGCGGAAGGCCGCGGCATCGCACTCGAAAACCATTCGGTCCGTGTGCGGGACGGCCACACCGGCTTGCGGAGAATAGGCGATATCGGCTTTGCCTCGCTGCGCGGCGGTGTGGTGATTGGTGATCATAAGGTGATCTTCGCGGGACCGGGCGAGCGGATCGAACTCGCCCATGTCGCGGAAGATCGCAGTATTTTCGCGCGCGGCGCCGTGCAGGCCGCGCTTTGGGGGAAAAACCAAAAGCCGGGCCTTTATTCCATGGCCGACGTGCTGGGGCTCGCCGGCTAAACCGGCGGCGCCAGTCCAATCGATAGACGGGCGATGATTTTGGCTGATGGCTAGGCCTGCAAGCGCTGCGCAGCGACACCATATTTCAGCAATGCCAGCGCCCACGAAAAACTTTCGCATGACCGAGGATACCGCTGTTCCCGTCTTTTCGGCGCCCTATGCGGAAAAGGACGAGAGGCTCGCGGCCGAGCTTCTCACCGATGCAGCCTTGGATGCAGAGGCCGAGGCGCGGATCGACGGCCAAGCATCGCGCCTGATCGCCGCCGTCCGGAAGCAATCGCACCGCATCGGGGGCGTCGATGATTTGTTGCGCGAATATTCCTTGTCGTCGGAGGAGGGTCTTGCTCTGTTGGTACTCGCTGAATCTCTCCTGCGGGTGCCCGATGATCTCACTGCCGACCGGCTAATCGAAGATAGGCTCGCCTCGGCGCAATGGGACCACCACCCCAAGGATTCGGAGGCGCTCCTCGTCTCGGCCGCCGCTTGGGCGCTTGGGATCACCGCGCGCGTCATCGGCAAGGGAAAGACGGCGGAAGGGGTGGTCGCGGCGCTTGCACACAGGATTGGCATGGGCGCCCTGCGCGCCGCCGCGCGTCGGGCCGTGCAGCTCATGGGCTCGCATTTCGTTTTCGGTCAAACAATCGAGGACGCCTTGGAGCGGGCAGGCACGAAGGATGGGCGGCCTTACCGCTATTCCTTCGATATGCTGGGTGAAGGCGCGCGGACCGAGGCCGACGCGCGGTGCTATTTTGAGTCCTATGCAAACGCCATCGATGCGATCGGCAAATCGGCCGGGCCTTGTTCCTTGCCGGATCGTCCGGGTATTTCCGTCAAGCTCTCGGCCTTGCATCCGCGTTTTGAGCCTCTATCGCGTTCCCGTGTCCTCTCCGAACTATCACCGCGGGTCACCGAACTGGCGCGAATGGCCAAGCGGCATGATTTGAACTTTACCATCGACGCGGAGGAAGCCGACCGGCTTGAACTCACCTTCGATATTGTCGATGGGTTGCTGGCCGATCGGTCACTCGCGGACTGGCGTGGCTTTGGCCTCGCGGTTCAGGCTTATCAGAAGCGGGCCTTCGCGGTGATCGACCATGTTGCGGCGGCGGCGCGCCATTATGATCGATTCCTGATGCTGCGGCTGGTCAAGGGGGCCTATTGGGATACGGAGATCAAGCGGGCGCAGGAACGCGGTCTTGCCGATTATCCGGTTTTTTCGCGCAAGGCGATGACCGATCTCAATTTCCTGTCTTGCGCGAGAAAACTGCTTGCCATGCGGGATATCCTTTATCCGCAATTTGCGACCCATAATGCACTGGCGATCGCGACGATCGTTGAACTCGCCGGAACGACGGGAGGCTTTGAATTCCAGCGCCTGCACGGCATGGGAGAAACACTTTTTGCCGCCTTGCATAACGAGCACCCTGAGTTGGTGTGCCGCGTCTATGCGCCGGTCGGCGTTCATGAAAATCTGCTTGCTTATCTCGTGCGCCGACTTCTCGAGAATGGTGCCAACTCATCCTTTGTCGCACGCTTAGGGGATCCCCATGTTCCCGAGGCGGAACTTCTCATGCGGCCGCAGGCCCTCATCGGCGACCCGAAACACGCCCGTGCGCGGGGCCTGCCACTACCGGCCGATATTCACATGCCATCGCGCAAGCTCGCGGCGGGACTTGAATTCGGCGACCGCCGCGCGCATGACGATCTCATTTCGGCGATCGCGCGTGCCAAGCCAGTCCGTGAAGCGGTGCCTGTCATCTCGGGGACCAGGCGTGAAGGAGAAACGCGTGACGTTGTGTCGCCGATCGACGGACTGGCGATTGGGACTGTGCGGGAAGCCACGCCCGGTTTGCTCGCCGAAGCCATGCGCGACGCGCGTACTGGCTTTCGCGCCTGGTCGCATGTGCCCGCCAACCAGCGCGCAGCCTGTCTTGAGGGTGCCGCGCAATTGATCGAAGCCGAGGCGCCGCGCTTGCTTTGGCTGCTTCAGAACGAAGCCGGAAAGACCCTCGATGATGCCATTGGCGAATGGCGGGAGACAATCGATTTTTGCCGCTATTACGCGCAAGAAGCACGGCGGCAATTGGACCATTCGGAGCCGTTGCGAGGCCCAACTGGTGAGGACAATCGCCTCCAATGTCATGGGCGTGGCGTGTTCCTCTGCATCAGCCCTTGGAACTTCCCCTTGTCGATCTTTCTCGGGCAGATTGGCGCGGCGCTTGTCGCGGGCAACAGTGTCCTCGCCAAGCCTGCCGAGCAGACCCCTTTGATCGCGGCCGCGGCCGTCGAGATTTTTCATTGCGCAGGCATACCGGGGCCGGCATTGCATCTCTTGCCGGGGGATGGCGGGCTTGGCGAAAAGCTTGTTTCCTTGCCTGGGATAGCGGGAGTGGCTTTCACCGGATCGATGGAAACCGCGACAAGGATCCATCGCGCGCTCGCCGCGAAGGATGGGCCCATCCCCGTGTTGATCGCAGAGACCGGCGGGATCAATACGATGATCGCCGACGCGACCGCCCTGCCCGAGCAAGTCTGCGATGATGTGCTCACCTCTGCCTTTCGCTCGGCCGGACAACGCTGCTCGGCGCTCCGGCTCCTCTGCGTCCAGGAGGATGTCGCGGAAAAGATGATCACCATGATCGCCGGGGCGGCACGCGAGCTTTTAATAGGCGATCCGCGTGAGGCTGAAGTCCATATCGGCCCCGTGATCGACGGTGAGGCCAAGGCCCGGCTTGATGCGCATAACGCGCGGATGAAAAACTCCGCGATTGTCCATTACGCCGGCGAGATACCCGCGCGCGCGCCAAGGGGCGGATTTTATGTCGCGCCTCATCTATTCGAAATTGGCGCCGTGACGGACCTCAAATGCGAGGTTTTCGGCCCCGTCCTGCATGTCGTTCGCTACAAGGCGGCCGAACTTGATGACCTGCTCGATTTGATCGAAGCCAGCGGGTTTGGGCTGACCTTGGGCGTGCATTCGCGGATCGAAGCGACGATCGATCGTATCCTGGAGCGGCGGCTCGCGGGCAATTGCTATGTCAATCGCAATATGATCGGCGCCGTCGTCGGCACCCAGCCTTTCGGCGGTTTCCATCTGTCGGGCACGGGCCCGAAGGCGGGCGGACCGCATTATCTCAATCGTTTTTGTCTTGAGCAAACGATTGCAATCAATACGGCGGCGGTCGGCGGCAATGCACGTCTCATCAATAGCACACAATGATCATGCAAGCAGATCAGGAGGATGCTGGCTGGCCGCGTGGCGCGCCAAAACACGGGGAAATGTCCTCAACGCGACGCCATGCGCCGCCATTTGGCCTCGACGCGTTGGGTGAGCGCTTTTACCCTTGCTTCCTCGGCGGCCCAAAAGGCCCGGCTCACCGCCGCCGTGCGGATTCTTGGCCCCCGTCTTGCGGCGCGTGTTTGCGGCAAAATGGGCTCGAAAACCAAGGGCACGGAAACTCCCGCCGCGAAGGGCGAGCCAGCCGCCGCCAGATGCGCCAGCGCCCTTTCGCAATAGGTCGCGGAAAGGGCCGACATCAACTCCTCGCCGTGGCCCGCCCGGTATTTCATCAAGGCGCGGCAAAGATCGCCATTGGCCAGATGCCAAGCCTGGCTAAGGTAAGTCACGCCATAATGAATATTGACCTCGGGCTTCGCAAGTTCCGCAAGGTCGCCCTTGAAGCCCAGCATCGCCGCAGTCTCGGGCCGCACCTGCATGAGGCCGATTTCCCCGACACTGCCAATCGCACCCGGATCATAGCCGCTCTCGATTGCCGCGACGGCATCAGCGATGTCAGATGGCAAACCGTTTTTTTCGGCTTCCCTTTTGATAAGGGCTTCATAGGTTTTTCTCGCGGACGCGTCCGCCGGATTTAAGATTTGAGAGTTCAGGGCTTGATGATGAAAGCCCAAATCATTGGCCCCGGCCTCCGGCTGGGCTTCATCTTGCGCATGACTGGCCGCCGTTGCCGGTCTTGGAACCGGCAGGGGCGGGCTTTCCCCGGCCCGAGTGCCGCCCGGTTGCGTCAGGAAAAAGGCGCATAAAAGACCGAAGGCGTTTCTCCGGAACAGCATGTGTTTTCCTTGCCCCTGCCCTCTTACCTTGGTCCTTGCAACAATAGCAGAGGAAACCTTAAAAGGATCCCTTCCGGCACGATTTCTGACTGCCGCAGGATTTTTGTAAAAAACATTGGTAAAAACAATAATGTACGGTCCATAACCGGTCTCGCCTGAAGCCCCTTATAGAAGCCCCTTATAAGAGAGATTTACCCGAAAACCTGCTTTCCGAAAATATCTTCCTCAGGCTTCCTTCGCATCGCGCTAGGGCGTAAAAGCCTAGCCCTCTCCGATCGCCATCGTAACAGGAGCTAGCATGACCGCAATCGTTGACATCGCCGCGCGAGAAATCCTGGATAGCCGCGGCAATCCCACCGTCGAGGTCGATGTCACCTTGGAAGATGGGTCGATGGGACGCGCATCGGTGCCTTCCGGCGCCTCGACCGGCGCCCATGAGGCGGCTGAACTGCGCGATGGCGACAAGCGACGCTTTTCCGGCAAGGGCGTTCTCATGGCGGTCGAAAGCGTCAATCGCGATATTTTCGATGCCTTGAGCGGGTTTGATGCCGAGGATCAGGGCAAGATCGACGCGACGATGATCGCGCTCGACGGCACGCCGAACAAGGGAAGACTTGGTGCCAATGCCATTCTAGGGGTCTCGCTCGCCGCCGCTAAGGCGGCCGCGGGCGTCTCCGGTCTGCCGCTCTATCGCTATGTCGGCGGTGTCCAGGCGCATGTTTTGCCGGTCCCGCTGATGAACATTATCAATGGCGGCGTGCATGCCGACAATCCGATCGACTTTCAGGAATTCATGATCCTTCCTGTTGGCGCGCCTTCGCTGAAGGAAGCGGTGCGCTGGGGTTCCGAGGTTTTCCATGGGCTGAAGAGCGCTTTGAAGAAAGCCGGACATAATACCAATGTTGGCGACGAAGGCGGCTTCGCGCCCAATCTACCCTCAGCCGAGGCGGCGCTTGATTTCTGCCAAAAGGCGATTGCCGATGCGGGCTTCAGGCCCGGCGAGGACATTGCCCTCGGGCTCGATTGCGCCGCGACCGAATTTTTTCACGACGGCAAATATGTTTACGAGGGCGAGGGCAAAAAGCGCGCGCCGGAAGAGCAGGTGGAGTATCTGGCAAGGCTTCTCGCTGAGTATCCGATCGTCTCGATCGAAGACGCGATGTCCGAGGATGATTGGCATGGCTGGAAGATTCTCACTGAGCGTCTTGGCAAGAAATGCCAGCTCGTCGGCGACGATCTTTTCGTTACCAATGTCACGCGTTTGTCGCGTGGAATCAAAGAAGGGATCGCCAATTCGATCCTCATCAAGGTCAATCAAATTGGCACGCTGACGGAAACGCTTGCCGCTGTCGATATGGCGCAGCGGGCAGGCTATACCGCGGTCATGTCGCATCGCTCCGGCGAGACGGAGGATTCGACAATCAGCGATCTTGCCGTTGCGACCAACATCGGCCAGATCAAAACGGGCTCGCTGTCGCGCTCGGACCGGCTCGCAAAATATAATCAGCTCATCCGGATCGAGGAAGAGCTTGGGAGCCAAGCCCGCTATGCGGGGCGCGCGGCTTTGAAGAGAGGAGCCTAACTCCGGAAGCTGTGGCTTAAGTGCGGGGGTGAGATCATTTCACTGTTCGGCTGCCGGGATTGGCTTACAGGCTGTGTCCAGAATTTCGCACTCAGCCACTGCGAGCTGACACAGCCGGGCCAAGGTCAATCTATACAAAGCTGGGCACGCGTCTCGATTTGTACCCCGACTTGGATGATGTCTTGATCGTTTCCACGATGTCGCCGCCGCGTTTCAGTTTTGGCGCATAAGCAACGAGATCAGCGAGTACGGCGTCGTAGTGGTGATCGGCATCGATATAAATAACGTCGAAATATTGGTCCTGAAATTGGCGCGCTATATCCAATGACTGTCCGCGATGGATCTTCACAGAGGAACGGCGCTCATTCGCTGCGAGATGTGTCAAATCCGTGTAGAAGCGCTCCAGCATGGGATCGGGATGGCCGCCATCATATTCCGGATCAATCGATTTCGCCCAGGCCCTAAAATGCTCGATGTTCTTCAGTTCCGATGCTGGCGGTTTATCCCAGTCGTAATAAGTCCATTTCCAAACGTCGATTAAATGCAACTTTTTTTGCGCGACGGCGTCGATGATTTTACGTGAGAAGTTCCCCTTGAAAACGCCAACTTCC
>DATJLX010000285.1:0-23268 GCA_035509135.1 Methylocella sp. | reverse complement strand
GACGATGATACGATGCAGCTTGCTCAACAACCCGCTTCCTCTCGCCGGCACGGTTTCTCCATTGAGCTCGTGGCATGGAGCCCAGCGATCGCGATTTTATATTTGTCATGATTTCAATAGTTTGTCCAAAATCAGCTGGTTTTAGCCCTGTCACGCGCTGCTATTTCTGATGCGGGGTGCCGAGGTACGGAAACTCCTTGAGAATGTCGGTGTGCGGTTTCAAACCGCTCGGAGGGCATTCGCCCTTGGTCAGGAACGCGAGGCGGTAATCGATCACGTCGTCAGTGAAGACGCGGCCGTTGGGGTACTTCGCAGATTTCGACGGATCGAAACTCAGCACGTCGGGCAGTGTTCGCTCCTTGTCGATCTCGGCAATCGCTTCTTCGCGCGAGTAATTTCCTGTGTGGCCCATCAGATGCACGAACTGATCGAGCCAGCGGTTGCGATCATTCACGGGCTCGCTGGCGTTGTATTCCAACTTCGTGTCGTCGGTGTTGAAAAAGCTGCTGACACTCGGATGGCCCGCGCGATCGACGTGGATCAGCTTGCCATCCTGCCGCACGCTGCATCGTCCCCAGATGTGGACTTCGGGCTTCGGGGCGAGTTCGCTCGTCGGCAGTTCGACCACCGTCGAGAAGACATTGGCTTCGGTATTCGAATCCACGCCAGTCCACGGCGACTTGCCGCTGAGGTGAGGCTCGGTGAAATTCCGCTTGCCCCTGATGTCGAAGAGATTCTTGATGCCGTCGAAATCGAAGAAGAAAGCGTCGCTGCGGCTGCCGGCGAAAAATGTGTAATCGCCCGCCTTGATGAGGGTGGGCTCGGGGCTGAATGAGACTTCTGCATCGGCGACTATCTTGTTCCCGATAGCTTCGGCCGAGCGCGACTCCGCGCCTTTGGCCAGAAACACGTTGAAAGTCTGCTTGCCGTTTTGCGGCTTCGAAAACACGTAGCTAAGCGCGACGTCCGTCAGCAAATCACCGTCGTTGTCGATGTTGAGCCGGTAAATGGCGTCGGGATGGAGCGCGTCCGCATTTGGATTTGCGTTGAGGATGATCACGGTTCTCGACGGGTCGGCGGGCGACTGGAACGCGTAGAGATCGCAAAGGTCGAGTCTTTGGTCGCCGAGCGGCGGACCGAGGCTGAGCCCAGTAAAATGATTCGACATTTTTTCCTTCCTTTCGTAATCGAGGCATTCGAGCCCCTAAGCAATGATTGTGAGTATATCGTATTGGCCGGGTTCAGTCAGCGGGTGCGAACGCGATTGTGCAACCGGCCGGCTGCTGGCCAAGGCACGCTTGTTTCAAAGCTGTGTCATAAGTGGCCATGGCCTCCTCCGCGCCGTGGCGGCAAGAACCCCGGCTGCTCTTCCCGTTCGACTTGACCTTCCGCGAGACGCGGCCCAAAACAGCGCGGGGAGAGCCCGGCCGCCCATGACACAAGTCACGCTCATCGACAATTACGACAGTTTCACCTGGAACCTGGTGCATTGCCTGGGAAAGCTCGGTGCCGATGTTACGGTGCACCGCAACGACAAGGTGAGCGTCGCGGACATCATGCGCGACGGGCCCGACGCGATCGTGCTGTCGCCCGGCCCCTGCCGGCCGCGCGACGCCGGGATTTGCCTCGACCTCATCGAAGCCGCCGGGGCGGCCATTCCGATTTTTGGGGTCTGTCTCGGCCATCAGGCCCTGGGCGAGGCCTATGGTGGCGAGGTCGTCCGGGCGCCGGAGCCGGTGCATGGCAAGCTCGCCTTGATCGAACATCAGGGCGAAACGGTTTTTCATGGCATCAACGGACATTTTGTTGCGGCGCGCTACCATTCCCTCGTCGTGCACGGCGAGACCATGCCGGAGGTCTTGACAGTGACGGCAAAAACCGATGGCCTCGTCATGGGGCTTTCGCACAAGCGGCTTCCTTCGCATGGCGTGCAGTTTCACCCGGAAAGCATTGCGTCCGAACATGGGTTGCGTATTTTTGAGAATTTCCTCGCACTCGCGACGCAATGGAACCAGAATGAGCGGCGGGCCTTGATGGCCGCTGCCGCCCCCGTGCGGGTTTGATGTTTTGGAAGGCTGGAGATGGATTCGTTCAAGCCGCTCATCGCCAAGGCCGCGACCGGGCCGAGCCTGACCGAGGCCGAAGCCAAGGCCGCGTTCGAGTTGATTTTCTCTGGCGATGTCACCCCGGCCCAGCTTGGCGGCTTCCTGATGGCGCTCCGGGCGCGCGGCGAGAGCGTGGCGGAAATCACCGGCGCGGTCATCGCCATGCGGGAGCGGATGCTGCGGGTCGCGGCGCCGCCCAGCGCCATCGATATTGTCGGCACCGGCGGCGACGGGCATGGCACGCTCAATATTTCGACGCTGGCCGCGCTGATTGCCGCCGCATGCGGGGTGCCGGTCGCCAAACATGGCAACCGGGCGGCCTCGTCGAAATCCGGGGCGAGCGATGTTCTGTCGACGCTCGGCGTCGGCTTGGACCTCACCCCCCGTGACGTGGAAAGCTGTATCAGGGAGGCGGGCATCGGCTTCATGGCGGCGGGGACGCATCATGGATCGATGCGTCATGCGGCGCAAGTCCGGGCGGAACTCGGCACAAGAACCATTTTCAATCTGATCGGCCCGCTCGCCAATCCGGCCGGTGTCAAATATCAAGTGCTCGGCGTTTTCGCGCAAGGCTGGCTCGAACCGCTCGCGCGGGTCTTGCGCAATCTCGGCTCAAAAAGAGTTTGGCTCGTGCATGGGACCGACGGTCTCGACGAGGCAACGACCACCGGACCAACCTTCGTCACCACGCTGGAGCGCGGCGAGATCCGCTCCTTTCAAATCGCGCCGGAAGACGCTGGCATTGCCCGCGCCTCGCTCAAGGATCTCGCCGGAGGCGATCCGGCCGCCAATGCGGCGGCGCTTCGCGGCGTGCTTGACGGTGCCAAAAATGCCTATCGCAACATCGCGGTCCTGAACGCTGCGATCGCTCTTATCGTCGCCGGAAGGGCGGAGGACTTGAAACAGGGCGCGGCACTGGCAGCCGCCGCCATCGATGACGGACGTGCCGCCGTGACGCTCGCCAAACTCGTGAAGGCATCAAACAGCGCCGCCTCGCCGAGAAGCCTTGCCGAGGAAGCCGCCGAGGGCGTGCGATGACCGATATTTTGAAGAAGATCGAGGCCTATAAGCGGCGTGAAATCGCGGCGGCCAAGGTGCGCATGCCGTTCGAGACATTGACTCGCAAGGCGCATGATCACGATCCGCCGCGCGGTTTCGTCAAGGCGATCGAGGCGAAGCGCGAGATAGGTCATATGGCGCTGATCGCAGAGATCAAAAAGGCGAGTCCTTCAAAAGGGCTGATCCGCGCCGATTTCGACCCGCCAGCCCTGGCCCGGGCCTATGAGGCGGGCGGCGCGGCCTGCCTTTCGGTGCTCACCGATGGGCCTTCCTTTAAGGGAAGCCTTGGCGACCTCGCGGGAGCCAGGCAAGCGACGCATTTGCCGTGTCTCCGCAAGGATTTTCTCTTCGATCCCTATCAAGTGTATGAGGCTCGCGCGAATGGCGCGGATTGCATTTTGATCGTCATGGCCTGCGTCACCGACACGGAGGCGAGCGGATTGACGCGGGCCGCACATGATCTTGGCATGGACATTCTTGTCGAGGTTCACGACGAAGCCGAGCTGGCCAGGGCATTGCCGCTCGAGACAAGGCTTGTCGGGGTCAACAACCGCGACCTGCGAACCTTCGAGGTCTCGCTCGATTTATGCGAGAAATTGGCCGCGAAAATACCGGCGGACCGGATTGTCGTTGGGGAAAGCGGGATCTTCTCGCATCAGGATTGTCTCCGCCTGCAAGCGCATGGGATTGCCGCTGTTCTTGTTGGCGAAAGTCTGATGCGCCAGCGGGATGTCGCGACAGCGGCGCGTTGTCTTCTGCTCGGCGAACCGCCGGCGCGCGGCAGCAAACCTCACCGCGGATGAGGCTTCGCCGCTTCCCCCGCTCTCCTTTAGGATCGAATCACCGCCATGCCGGATCTCACCCATCTCTCCACCACGGGGCAAGCCCATATGGTCGATGTTTCGGGCAAGCCCGCGACCGCGCGCGTCGCGATTGCCGAGGGCCGGATCGTCATGCAAAAGGCGACCCTCGACCTCGCTTTATCGGGCAATGCCAAAAAAGGCGATGTCTTCGCAGCGGCGCGCATCGCCGCGATCATGGCCGCCAAGAAGACGCATGATTTGATTCCGCTCTGCCATCCCCTGGCCTTGAACGAAGTCACGGTCGATCTTGAGCCGGACCCGGTCTTGCCCGGAATCAAGGTTCGCGTGGCAGCCAAGGTCCTCGGCCCAACCGGCGTCGAAATGGAGGCCTTGACCGGCGTGTCCATCGCGTGCCTGACAATCTACGATATGTTGAAGGCCGTTGACCGCGCGATGCGGATCGAGGGCATCGCGCTGATGCGCAAGACCGGCGGCAAATCCGGAGATTTTTTACGCGAGGAGGCTTTACCCGCATGAAGGGCGACGGGATGATTTCGGTGGCCGAGGCGCGCGCCCGCATTTTAGCGAGCGTTTCGAAAGACCGCCCGATTGAGACCGTCGCTTTGGAACGCGCGTCCGGGCGCATCCTCGCGCGGGATCTCGCCGCCAAACGGACGCAGCCGCCGAAGGCGATGTCGGCGATGGATGGCTATGCGGTCCGCACTCAGGATCTCGCGCAGCTCCCGGTCAAATTGAAGCAGATCGGCGAAAGCACCGCCGGACACGGTTTTTTGGGTTCGATCGGGCCCGGGGAAACCGTGCGGATTTTCACCGGGGCGCCGGTGCCCGCAGAATGCGACACGATTTTGGTTCAGGAAAATGCCCGGGTCGAGGATGGCTTCGTCGAGCCGCTGCAAACGGTGCCGAACGGACGCAATATTCGCACGAAGGGGATCGACTTCACCGAGGGCGAGGTTTTGCTGGCTGCGGGAACGCGGCTTGGCCCTTCGAATATTGGACTGGCGGCCGCCATGAACCATGCCGATGTGCCGGTCATCCGGCGGCCGCGCGTTGCCCTTGTGTCGACCGGCGATGAATTGGTCCGTCCAGGCGGCACCACCGGTCCCGATCAGATCATTGCCACCAACTCCTTCTCCGCCGCGGCGCTCGTCGAGGCTTCGGGAGGTGAGGCCATCGATCTTGGCATTGCCAAGGACGAGTTGGCCGCCATCGAAGACGCTGTCAGCGCCGCGCGGGCGGCCAATGCCGATCTCTTGGTGACCCTCGGTGGCGCCTCGGTTGGCGATCATGATCTCGTCAAACCGGCACTCACCAAGCAAGGCATGGACCTAAACTTCTGGAAAATCGCGATGCGGCCGGGAAAACCGGTCATCCACGGCAGGCTTGGGCCGATGATCATCCTTGGCCTTCCTGGAAATCCCGCGGCAGCGGCGGTCGCCGGAGTGATTTTTCTTGTACCGCTGGTGCGCGCCCTGTGCGGCGACCTTGCCGCTTCGCGGGATCAGACGGAGCCCGCCATCCTCGGCAAGGCCCTGCGCGCCAACGACAAACGCCAAGACTATCTGCGTTCGGCCTTGGCGCCTGGCGAAACGGGCCTGCCGGTCGCGACCCCTTTCGATTTGCAGGATTCCTCGCTTCTGCGGATCCTCGCGCAATCGCAATGCCTCGTCATAAGGGAGCCTCAGGCCCCTCCGGCGGCGGCGGGTGATTTATGCCGGATCATCCGGCTTCAATTCTAAGGTCGATATTGCGTTTGGCCGGATAGTCCGGACATGAAGCCCTTGGCGCAGCCATGAAAATGGACAGGTATGCCGATCTCCTCGTCATCGGCGGGGGGATCAATGGAGCCGGGATCGCGCGCGATGCGGCTGGACGCGGTCTTGCGGTGATGCTGTGCGAGCAGGGCGATCTGGCCGGCGCGACGTCGTCGGCATCAAGCAAGCTCATTCATGGCGGGCTGCGTTATCTCGAATATGGCAAATTTTGCTTTGTGCGGGAGGCCTTGAGAGAGCGGGAGATTCTGCTTGGCATCGCGCCGCATAGTGTCTGGCCGGCGCGTTTCATCCTGCCGCATGACAAAGGGTTGCGCCCCGCTTTTGTGATTGAGGCCGGGCTTTTTCTTTATGATTGGCTGGCGCCGCGCAAACGCTTGGCGCGCTCCCGCCGCCTCGATTTGCGCTCGGCCAAGGAGGGGGCCCCGCTCAAGGGTCATTTCACGACGGGCTTTGCCTATTCGGATTGCCGCGTGGACGATGCTCGGCTGGTGGTGCTGAACGCCGTCGATGCTTGCGAACGGGGCGCCTCTGTCCTGACAAGAACGCGTTGCATTGCCGCGCAGCGTGAAGGCGATCACTGGCGCGTGACACTTCTTGATTTGCGCGAGGCAAAGACATGGACGGTGACGGCACGCGCGCTTGTCAATGCCGCGGGACCCTGGGCCGCCGAGGGGCTCGGCGGGGCAATCGGCCAAACGATGGGCAAAAAGCTCCGTCTCGTCATGGGAAGCCACATCATCGTGGCCCGGCTCTACGAAGGAGAGCAAAGCTATGTCCTGCAAAACGACGATGGCCGCATCCTCTTCGTCATGCCTTACGAAACAGACTATACGCTCATTGGCACGACCGAGATTCCCTTTGCGGGAGATCCCTTGAAGGCGCGGATCAGCGAGGATGAAATCCATTATCTCTGCGCCGCCGTGGCGCGTTATTTCCGCAAGGCTCCCAGTCCTGGCGATGTGGCCGAAAGTTTCTCCGGCGTCCGGCCGCTTTATGACGACGGCGCGAAAAAAGCGTCCGCTGCGACGCGTGACTACAGTCTCGAACTCGATGCTCCCTCCGGGAGCGCGCCGCTTCTTTCGGTTTATGGCGGCAAGCTCACGACCTACCGGCGCCTGGCCGAGGACGCGCTTGCGCTGCTTTCGCCGCACCTGATGGCGCCACGCGACGAACCCTGGACGGCGACAGCGCCCCTGCCAGGCGGCGACATGGAAGACGGCGATTTCGGCCGGTTTTTAGGTGTGCTCCATGCCGCATATCCTTGGCTTGACCCTGCGACAGTGACCCGCTTGGCACGCGCTTATGGAACACGGGCGAGGAGGCTGCTTGGCGATGCGCAAAGCATTGGCGACCTTGGCATCTCTTTCGGTGCGGGACTCTTCCAAGCAGAGATCGATTATCTGATTGCCCAGGAATTCGCGCTCACGCCAGGGGACATTTTATGGCGGAGATCAAAACTCAGCTTGCACTTGTCCCGTGAGCAAATCGCCCGGGTGACCGCCTATGTCGAAACGATCGTGAAGGAACAAATGAGAACGGCACAAAGCCCAGCGAGAAACCGCTGACCCGCCGTTCGCACCCTGAAATTTCTTTTCGCTTGGATTTTCAAGACGCACCCAAACCGGACAGCGGCCGGGTCAGCGTGACCGTCGCAACGGTGTCATAAGCCAACCTGTATATCGCCTCGTTCCAGCCGCCGCCGCCCATTCGGGTGAGGGGAATACGCTGTGATGGCAAGAGGAGGAAAGAGGCTGATGTTGGAGAATTTGCGTGGATCACGAAAATTGCTCTCCTGTGTTTCGCTTGGCGCCCTGGCGCTGGCGGGTGCTGCCGTTTATTCCGCGAGCGCGGAAGCAGACGGCTTTAACGATGCTCACGTGAAACGCGTCTTGCTGATCAGCATCGACGGCATGCATGCCCTTGATTATGCGAACTGCGCCAAAGGCATTGCCGGCATCAACAATGGCAAGCCTTATTGTCCGAATCTTGCCGCGCTCGGCGAGACTGGCGCAATCTATACCCAGACTTCAACCTCACGGCCGTCGGATTCTTTTCCCGGCCTGACGGCTTTGGCGACTGGCGGATCCCCGCGTTCGACCGGCGCATTCTACGATGTCAGCTATGATCGCGCCTTATCGCCACCCGCCCAGACGACGCCCTACGGCATTCCCGGAGGGAATTGTCCCGGCACGGTCGGCACGCAAGTCGGATTCGATGAAGAGATTGACATAGATTACACCAAGCTCGACGCGGGGGGCGGCATCAATCCGGCGTATCTGCCGCGTGATCCTAAGAACAATTGCGCGCCGGTGTACCCGCACACTTTCATCCGGGTGAACACGTTATTTGAAG
Source organism: Methylocella sp. (assembly GCA_035509135.1). Classification (GTDB taxonomy): domain Bacteria; phylum Pseudomonadota; class Alphaproteobacteria; order Rhizobiales; family Beijerinckiaceae; genus Methylocapsa. The sequence continues at coordinate 15,153 of DATJLX010000285.1, read as the reverse complement.
TGGTAAAGGCAGCCGGCGGCTACACCGCCTGGTCTGACAAGCATCAGTCCTATGAGCTCGTCAAGGGCCGCAGCGGGCAGGGTGTCGACGATTTCTACGCTCCTGAGATCAACTCGATTCCGGTATCCTTGCCTCAAGTCAAGCTGCTGAGCTGCAATCCCCTTCCGGATCAGACGGCGGTTTCATCGAGCAATGCCTGGACCGACAGTTTCGCCAATATCCAGTGCTATGACAGCCTCAAGGTCCAAGCCATCCTCAATGAGATCGATGGCCTCAATCACGAGGGCACGAAGCCTGGGCAAGTGCCGAATGTCTTCGGCATGAATTTCCAGGCGGTGAGTGTTGGTGAAAAGCTGGTAGAGAAGTCGACCGGAACGACGGGCGGTTATACCGATGCTGTTGGAACGCCGAGCCAAGCCTTGCTTGGTGAAATCCAATTTGTCGATGCGTCCATCGGCAAATTCGTGACCGAACTGAAGAACCGCGGGCTTTACCAAAATACCGCGATCATCGTCACCGCCAAGCATGGCCAATCGCCGGTCGATCCGCAGCGCGTCCTGCGCATTCCCGCGGATAATGCCGCCGACCAGCCGCCCTCGGCGATTCTCAGCCCGGCTGGGGTTGGTCCGGGATTCCCGGTGGTTCAAGCACTGGAGGATGATATCTCGTTGCTCTGGCTTAGTGACAACAGCGAAGCCGCCACAGTGAACGCGGTTGCCCAGCTCGAAGCCAATGCCGCCACGATCGGCGCCAATGGCGGCGAGTTCTTCTACGGCCGCAACTTGGACCTGATGTTCAGTGATCCGAGAACCTATGAAGGTTCGCGCACGCCCAACATTATCGTCGCCCCCAATGTCGGCGTCGTCTATACCGGCGGCACGAAGAAGATCGCCGAGCATGGCGGCTTCGCGCATGACGACACCACCGTGATGATGCTCGTGTCCAATTCAGGCTTATCGCCCGTGATTATCAACAGCCCGGTCGAGACAGCGCAGGTGGCACCCACGATCCTGGCGCTGCTTGGTCTTAATCCCAACGCTCTCATTGCGGTGCAGCAGGAAGGAACCCAGGTTCTGCCCGGGATTCAATTCGGCGAACACAATTAAAGCCGTTCGCCCTTAAAGAAGTATCGAACTGATAAGAGCAAAGCGGCGCCAGATTTCGATCGAATCTGGCGCCGTTGTGGTCTTCCGGCTATAAGGCTTCGCGTCCCGTTCGTTCGCCCAGCCAGGAAGCCGCCGCGTGAGCCATCTCCTTGCCATTGATCAGGGCACGACCTCGACACGGTGCCTCCTCTTTGACTCATCGGGACGATGGCTCGCCACGGAGCAGCGCGAGTTTGCGCAATCCTATCCGCAACCAGGTTGGGTCGAGCATGATCCGCAGACGATCTGGCGCGATGTTTTGCACACCGCGCGGGAGGTGATCGCCCAATCAAAGGCGCCTGTTGCGGCGATTGGCATTGCGAACCAGCGCGAAACAACCATCGTTTGGGAGCGCGCGGATGGCAGGCCCATCTATCCCGCCATCGTCTGGCAGGACCGGCGCACCGCGGCGCAATGCGAGCGGCTGCGCCGCGACGGGGCGGAAGCGCTGGTCCGCGCCCGCACCGGTTTGCTGCTCGATCCTTATTTCTCGGCAACGAAACTGGCCTGGATTCTCGATCACATTCCGGGCGCCCGGCCGCGCGCCGAACGCGGCGGCCTTGCCTTCGGCACCATCGACTGTTTCCTGCTCTGGCATCTGACGAAGGGCGCCGTGCATGCAACCGATGCGGCCAATGCGTCGCGAACCATGCTCTACGACATCCATCGTCAGTGCTGGGACGGTGATCTTTTGCGTCTTTTCAATATTCCCGAGGCGCTTCTTCCGGCGGTTCACGACAACAGTTTTCTTTACGGGGTGACGGCCAAGGGGCTTTTCGATGATGAAATTCCCATTGCTGGCCTGGCGGGCGATCAGCATGCCGCCTTGATCGGCCAGGCCTGCGTCGAGGAGGGCATGGCCAAGGCGACCTATGGCACGGGATGTTTTTTCCTTCTCAACACCGGTGAAGAGGTGGTGCCGCCGGCGAAGGGGACGCTCACGACCATGGGGTACCGTCTGGGCGGCCGCTCAGTCTATGCCATCGAAGGATCGATCTTCGCCGCCGGAGCGACGCTCAAATGGCTGCGCGACCGGCTCGGTCTTATCAAGGATATGTCGAATACCGGCACGATCGCCGCGGAGACCGGCGGCAATGCGGGAGTCTATCTGGTGCCCGCCTTCGCTGGTCTTGGCGCGCCGCATTGGGACCCGGATGCGAGGGGGCTGATCTGCGGCCTCACCTTGGACTCCGGGCCTTCGCATATCGTGCGCGCCGCGCTGGAATCGGCCGCCTACCAAACCCTCGATTTGCTGCAAGCCATAACGGAGGGTTGCGGGCCGCCCCGCGCGCTGCGTGTCGATGGGGGAATGGCGGCGAACGATTGGTTCTGCCAGTTTCTCGCCGATATGATCGCGGCTCCGGTCGAACGTCCGCTGATGCTCGAGGCGACCGCGCAAGGCGCCGCTTATCTCGCCGGGCTGACTCTGGGAGTTTTTCCCGATTTGGCCGCCATCGCCGCCGCATGGCAGCCGGGCGCGCGATTTGAGCCGCGCATGGGTGGGCCGGAACGGGAACGCTTGATCGCGGGATGGCGGAGCGCGGTCGCGCGCACCCTGACACGCACTCCGCCCGCGATCAGCTGAAGCGCGGCGAGACAGAAAAGATCCGCTGGATGGATCTGATGAGGCGTCTGGGCATTTCCAGGGTGAAGGGGACTGCCGCCACAGGGCATGGGAGCGCGTGCATGAGTTTCGAATTATCGAGGCAAGAAGATGAGTTGGCTCTGGAATCAGGGGTGTCACGCCGTGATTGTTTGACGAGTGTTGCCGCTGCCGCGATGGGGTATACGCTGGCCGCAGGCCCGGTTCGCGCCGCGGCAATCAAAACAAGTACGGAAGGCCTTGCTTCGGGCGCGGCGGCCGTTCCGGTGTCCGGCGCCGAAATGCCGGCCTATTTCGCGCGGCCCTTGAACACCGCGAAGCCGCCGGTCATCCTTGTTGCCATGGAGGTTTTTGGCCTGCATGAGCACATCAAGGATGTGACACGGAGGCTCGGCTTGCTCGGGGCTTTCGCGGTGGCGCCCGATTATTATTTCCGGCTCGGCGATCTCACCAAGATCACCGAACCGTCGCAACTGATGCCCTTGGTCAACAGCAAGCCCGATCAAGAGCTTTTTTCCGATCTTGACGCGGCCGTTGCCTGGGCCAAAGGGCAAGGCGGCGATACGGAGCGGCTCGGGATCATCGGCTTTTGCCGTGGTGGGCGCACCGTCTGGCTCTATGCGGCACATAATGCAAGCCTCAAGGCCGGGGTGGCTTTTTACGGAAGCCTCATGGATAAGCCGAGCGCGGCCATGCCGAAGAACGCTTTTGATCTTGCAACAAAGGTCAAGGCGCCGGTGCTCGGTCTTTATGGTGCCGAGGACACCGGAATTACGCCTGATCAGGTCGAGGCGATGAAGGACAAGCTGGAAGCAGCGGGAAAAACCGCGGCGTTCAAAATCTATCCTGGGGCAGGCCATGGCTTTTTCGCCGATTACCGGCAAAGTTATCGCGCCGACGCGGCTGAAGATGCCTGGAATGCCATGCAGGCCTGGTTCAAGAAATATCATGTCTTGGATTGAGGGTTGGCCGGCCCGTAACGCTGAGGGCTTGCCGACATGCGAGCGCCGGGACTGGCAATGGCTTGTTGCCACCCTAATTTAAGGGAGTCCCAAAGGACAAAGGCGATGACAGTTCTTGAGCGAACGGATCAGCCGCACTCCAGCCCTTCCCAAGGCGCAAATCCCGATTGGACGATTCCACAGGGTTACGAGCGCTATGGCGAGGCCGAACATAGAACCTGGACGACGCTTTATGAGCGCCAGGCGGACATCCTGCCCGGGCGGGCGTGTGACGCGTTCCTGCATGGGCTCGACGCGCTCGATCTGCACGGCCATGGCATTCCGGATTTCCAGCAACTGAACGACAAGCTCAATGCCCTGACGGGGTGGCGGGTCGTGGCGGTGCCGGGTCTCGTGCCCGATGCGGTGTTCTTCGAACATCTCGCCAACCGGCGGTTTCCCGCCGCCAATTTCATCAGGGGCGCCCGTGAGCTCGATTATTTGCAGGAGCCGGACATTTTTCACGATGTCTTCGGCCATGTGCCGATGCTGACGGATCCCGTGTTCGCCGATTACATGCAGGCCTATGGGAAGGGTGGACTCCGTGCCCTTTCGCTCGGGAGCCTCGCCAATCTCGCTAGGCTTTATTGGTACACGGTCGAGTTTGGGCTTTTGGAAACGCCGCGAGGCCTGCGGATCTATGGCGCTGGCATTGTCTCGTCGCGAACCGAATCGATCTTCGCGCTGGCCTCTGGTTCGCCGAACCGCCTCGGCTTTGATCTGGAGAGGGTGATGCGCACGCTCTACCGCATTGACGACTTTCAGCAGGTCTATTTCGTGATCCCCTCGCTGCAAGATTTGCTCGATGTCACGACCGGAACCGATTTCGGTCCGCTCTACGCAAAAATGTCGCGGATGACGGACATTCCGATCGCGGCGATCGAACCCGGCGATAAGATTTTCACACGGGGGACACAGGACTACGCGCGGAGCGGCGGACGGCTGCGGCAGGGCGCCGCGTAGCCGCGCAGATCTTTGATAGAGGAGGAACAGCAGCATGCGGGACAAGGTTGTGATTGTCACCGGCGGTTTTGGTGTGGTTGGACAAGCGGTGGCGGAAGCGGCACTCGCGGCTGGAGCCTTTGTTGCCCTCCCGGGCCGGGAACAAAAGAGCCAGATCGCGGAGCAGGAACGGCTGCTGGTGCAAGGCGGGATCGATCTCACGGATTTCGCGGCGGTTCAGCAAGCGTTTGAGAGCGTGGCCGGGCGCTTTGGCAAGATTGACGGCCTCGCCAATGTCGCGGGCGGCTTCCGCTGGCAGACGCTCATCGATGGTGACCTTTCCGGATGGACGGACCAATTCCGGATGAATCTTTTGACCGCCGCCACGGCAAGCAAGGCTGCACTGCCGCATCTGCGCGCGTCGCAAGGCGCCATTGTCAACGTGGCCTCCGCTCCGGCCAAGAAGGCTGGCGCGGGAATGGGGGCCTATGCGGCGTCCAAGGCCGGCGTGTTGCGGCTGACCGAAAGCCTCGCCGAGGAAGAGAAGAATGCCGGTGTCCGCGTGAACGCCGTGCTGCCGACGATCATCGATACGCCGCGCAACCGCGCGGACATGCCGAAAGCCGATTTTTCCCGCTGGGTGAAGCCGGAGGACATCGCCAAAACCATTTTGTTTCTGTTGTCGAGCGACGCCAAGGCCATCACCGGCGCCGAGCTGTTGATTGCCGGGCGGACGTGATCAGGCGCGCAATCTGGCGGCGTGAAGCGGCAGGCAATGGCTGTCCTTCAGCGTGGTCAAGACGATCGAGGATTTGACGTGGGAAACACTGGCATGCGGCAGGATCAAATCATTGATGATCCGGGACAGGTTTTTTAGGTCCGGCACCACCACTTTCAGGAGATAATCCGCGTCCCCGGTGAGCGCATAGGCCTCCTGAATCTCCTCGACCGTGTTGACGAAGCTGCTGAATTTTTTCGCATTCTCCTTGGAGTGCACAGACATGCTGACCTGGACCAGGGCCAAGAGGCCGAGCCCCAGGTGCCCGGCGTTGAGGCGCGCGGAATAGCCTTCGATGATGCCGGTTTCCTCAAGCCGGATGCGGCGGCGGGAACATTGCGAGGCTGAGAGGCCGACTTTCTCGGCCAGTTCGGCATTGGTGAGCCGCCCGTTGGCCTCAAGCGCAGCCAGGAGCTTGATGTCGAATTGATCGAGCGCGCTTAATTCTTGAGAATCAGGCATTTTTTACACGATCCGTGCATCGTTGGCCGCAATATCATTCATTATACACGCCCCTCTTGCGGGGCTCGCGCTATTTTGTCTACTAAATAAAAATGGGATGCCAAGATGGGTCCGTTTCCGCACGATGCGCCGCCCGCTAAGATCAGCGCCGAAAATCCGGCCGGCACCGATGGCTTTGAATTCGTCGAATTCGCCCATGCCGAGCCCGAACGCCTCAAGACTTTGTTCGAACAGATGGGCTTCGAGCGTGTCGCGCGGCATAAAACGCGCGCCATCGATCTTTATCGCCAGGGCGGCGTCAACTACATCCTCAACGCCGACCGCCCGAGTTTTGGCGGACATTTCGTTGATTTGCACGGCCCTTGCGCGCCTGCGATGGCCTGGCGGGTCGTCGATGCCAAGCACGCTTTCACCCACGCGCTGGAGCGTGGCGCGGAGCCTTACAATGGCGAGTTGGGCGCCAAGACGATTGGTGCTCCCGCGATTCTCGGGATCGGCGGCAGCCTCATCTATTTCATCGATCGCTATGGCGCCAAAGGGTCGCCCTATGAGGCCGAATTCGCGTGGGAAGGCGAGCGCGAGCCGGCACCAAAAGGGTGCGGTCTCTTTTATATCGACCATCTGACCAATAATGTCTTTCGCGGCGCCATGGACCGCTGGTATCGCTTCTATCAAAATCTCTTCAATTTCCGGCAGATTCGCTATTTCAACATCGCCGGGAAAATGACCGGGCTTACCTCGCGTGCGCTGACGAGCCCTTGCGGAAAAATCCGGATTCCCCTGAACGAATCCGCCGACGAAAAAAGTCAGATCGAGGAGTTTCTGCACCACTATAAGGGCGAAGGCATCCAGCACATCGCCTGCGGCTGCAAGGACATCTACGCCACCGTCAAGCGCTTGGCGGCGCGGGGCCTCGCCTTCATGCCGCCGCCGCCCGAGACCTACTACAAAAGGGTCGCCGCGCGCCTTCCCGGCCATGACGAACCGCTGGAAGCCTTGCGGGAAAGCGGCCTTCTCATCGATGGAGAAATCATTGAAGGCGGCAAGCCAAAGCTCCTGTTGCAGATTTTCTCAAAGACTGTAATTGGCCCGATCTTTTTCGAGTTCATCGAACGCAAGGGCGACGAGGGGTTCGGTGAAGGTAATTTCAAGGCGCTGTTCGAATCGATCGAGGCGGACCAAATCGAGCGAGGCGTCCTCCAGCCTTAGAGCAGAAGGATACCAGCGCGGAAGCCTTGTCATTGGCGTGGCCCGCAAGGCGTCCATAAGGCGGGCAAAAGCGGAATCCGGCGATGGCATTTCGTAGCCACGGACGGGTCTTGGCAACATCGGCCCACGAGGTTAAGCCAGGAGCGGCGCGGAATTTGCGTTGCGCGCCGGCATCATGAAGATTGAATATGCGGATCTTTCCCACCAAGGTTTGACCTATCGTCCCCGTGACGCCGGCGCGCGCGCAATCCCATTTGCAGACAATGTGATCGCGTTCCTGGATACGGACCGCGATGTGCCGGAAATTGTCGGAACTGTGCCTAACTTGCGGGAATTTGCCGCAGGCATCGATTACAATGTCGGCGCCTTTGAAATAAAGGCTCAGGATAGCCGCACCGTTTGCCTTCCGAGCAATCTCGCTTTTCTGCTACCGGCGACGGCGCTGATTATTGATGATCTTTATGCGACGGCAGGCCCGAAAGCCGCGGATCAGTGTCAGATCAGCCTGCAATTTTTCCGCCGCGACTATCAGCGGGGCGAACATCTCCTATTCGATCGAATTCACCGCCATGCCACGGAAGGCAAGATGGTGATTTATGTCGTCACAGCCATCGACGTGGACGAGCGCGGCGATCCCTTCGCTTTTGGCACGGAATTCTACGCCGAAGCGGTCATGGGCAAAACCATCGGCCGCGCCCGGACTGCCACCTCACCGGCCGACTTCCGGGAGCAATTTTGCGATCGTGGCGCCGTCGCGGCGCCGGGTGCCGCAATCGTCCGCTTCGGCGAAACGACATTGCATGCGGCGCCAGATATTACCTATTCCTCGGCGGCGATCCGGACGCTTTTCGCAGGCGGCAACCTGCGGCGGAGCTTGCTTAACATTATCGCGAGCCACAAGGACACAAGCGGAACTGTTTATGGACGAAGCCGGCCGCAGAACGATCATCGCGCTTCGCCGGTTGCCGTTTAGATGAGATCGCGCCCGCCGCACGCTTTAAGGGGGAATGATCGTTTTGGCGGCCCCGTTGATTCCTCTTCCGTTTGATCTATCTCTGGCGCGATAGCACGGGTCAAGCCCCCGGTACTCAAGCCTGAGGACGAAAAGCGTCTCCTCGACGCGGAATGGAGCGCGCACGACGCCCAGTAGCCAAGGGATGAGCGGGATGAGAAGGAATCGGCCCGGCCTGCGTGCCGCGGCTGGGCGGTCCGCTCGACACGCCAGTTGACAACACTTATTCATAGAGAAGTGAGGTGATCCGGCCTGGCTCGCTCAAATATCGCAACTGAAATGGTTCTTCTTGCCAGGACAAAACGGTGGCTCAAGGTCTTCCTCCCATGACACATCAATATATGTCCGGGTTCGGCAATGATTGCGAGACCGAGGCGTTGCCGGGCGCCTTGCCGCAAGGGCAGAACTCGCCGCAGCGCTGCCCCTATGGGCTTTACGCCGAGCAATTGTCGGGCACGCCGTTTACCGCGCCGCACGGCATCAACGCGCGCTCCTGGCTCTACCGCATGCGCCCTTCGGTCAAGCATGCGAGCCGCTTCACCCGCACCGATGTGCCTTATTGGAAAACCGCGCCGCAGATCGCCGTGCACGGCCTGCCTCTCGGCCAATTGCGCTGGGACCCTTTGCCCATTCCCAATGAGCCCTTGAGCTTCGTGACCGGCATGCGGACCATCACGACGGCGGGCGATGTCCACACCCAGACCGGCATGGCGGCGCATGTTTTCCATGTGACGCAGACCATGGACGATGATTATTTCATGAATGCCGACGGCGAATTGCTGATCGTGCCGCAAATCGGTGGCTTGGACATCGCGACCGAACTTGGCCGTCTCGCCATTCAGCCCTGCGAGATCGCGGTGATCCCACGCGGAATGAAGTTCAAGGTCGGCTTGCACGATGGTCCGGCACGCGGCTATGTCTGTGAAAATTATGGTGCGAAGTTCACCTTGCCGGCGCGCGGGCCAATCGGCGCCAATTGCCTCGCCAACCCGCGCGACTTCAAAATTCCAGTGGCAAGCTACGAGGAGAGGGAAACAGCCTGCCGGCTAACGGTCAAATGGTGCGGCGGTTTCCACCTTTCTGAGATCGGCCATTCGCCGCTCGACGTCGTCGCGTGGCATGGCAATTATGCACCCTATAAATATGATCTTCGCACATTTGCGCCGGTTGGCGCCATTTTGTTCGATCATCCCGATCCTTCCATCTTCACGGTCCTGACCGCGCCGTCCGGCGAGGCTGGCACCGCGAATGTCGATTTCGTGATCTTTCCGGAGCGCTGGCTCGTCGCTGAACATTCGTTCCGACCGCCCTGGTATCACATGAACATCATGAGCGAATTCATGGGGCTAATCCTCGGCCAATATGACGCCAAGGCGAAAGGATTTACGCCTGGGGGGATCTCGCTCCACAATTGCATGCTACCCCATGGGCCGGATAAGGATGCTTTCGACAAAGCGAGTGCCAGTGAGCTTAAACCACAAAAGCTCGTCGATACATTGGCTTTCATGTTTGAGACGCGTTACCCGCAACAGGTGACGGACTATGCGGCCAAGTTACCGGAGCTGCAAGGCGACTATGCCGATTGCTGGCAGGGGTTAGAAAAGCGCTTCGATCCACGCCGCCCTGAATGGTGAACGCAAAGGGGACGCCCCATGAAGCTCGCGACTCTCGCCAACGGCACAAGAGACGGGCGGCTAGTTGTGGTCTCGCGCGACCTCGCCTATGCCACGGATGCGCAGGGCATAGCAAAAACCCTACAGAACGCGCTCGACGATTGGACGCGGCTCGCCCCAAGGCTTGAGATGCTCGCGATGGCGCTCGAAACCGGCTCGGTGCCCCACGAGCGGTTCCGCGAGCATGAGGCGCTTTCGCCGCTCCCCCGCGCGTTCCAATGGATCGATGGCTCCGCCTATTTGAGCCATGTGGAACTGGTGCGCAAGGCGCGCGGCGCCGCGATGCCACCGGAGCTTTGGACCGACCCTTTGCTTTATCAAGGCGGATCCGATGCGTTTCTTGCGCCCCGGGCCCCGATTAGAATGCCAGACAATGATCTGGGCATCGACTTCGAGGGCGAAGTCGCGGTGATCGTCAACGATGTCGCGATGGGCACCGGCGCGGCCGAGGCTGCCTTGGCGATTGTCCTCATCGTGCTTTGCAATGATGTGTCCTTGCGCAACCTCATCCCGGCGGAGCTTGCCAAAGGCTTCGGCTTTTTTCAGGGCAAACCCTCTTCGGCTTTCTCGCCCGTCGCGGTGACCCCCGACGAGCTGGGCCCTGCCTGGGACGGCGGCCGTCTGCATCTTCCCTTGCTTGTGGAGTTCAATGGCAAGCCTTTCGGACGGGCGAATGCTGGGACGGGGATGAATTTCAATTTCCCGGCCCTTATCGTCCACGCGGCCAGGACGCGGCCGTTAAGCGCTGGCACCATCGTTGGATCCGGCACCGTTTCCAACAAGGAGCCAGATGGCGGCGCGAGCCGGCCCATCACCGAGGGGGGCGCGGGCTACTCATGTCTTGCCGAGGCGCGGACCGTCGAAGCCATCCACGGTGGCGCGCCAACCACGCCATATTTACAATTTGGTGACACGGTGCGCATCGAAATGAAGTCTCCTGGCGGCCAATCCATTTTCGGGGCCATTGAACAAACGGTCGAACCTTATGCAAGCCCTCCTGTCTGAGCCGTGCCTCTTCGGCTATTGGCGGTCGAGCGCGGCCTACCGGGTGCGGATTGCGCTCAATCTGAAGCAGATCACCGCGAAGCAAATCCCCGTGCATCTGCAAACGGGAGAGCAGAAGAGCTCGGACTATCGTGCGCTCAATCCGGCGGGTCTTGTTCCCCTCTGGCGTGAACCAGAGGGGTTCACTTTGGCCCAATCGCTCGCCATCATCGAATATCTTGATGAATCTCATCCCGATCCGCCCTTGTTGCCGGGTGATCCCAAGCAGAAGGCGCTGGCCCGCGAGATCGCCTACGCGATCGCTTGCGACATCCATCCGGTCAACAATTTGCGCGTGCTTGACAAGCTCACGGCGGATTATGGTGCTGGCGAGGAGGCGCGCGCCGCCTGGGTCCGGCACTGGATTGAGAAAGGTTTCGGTTCGATCGAAACGCGGCTTGCCGCTGTCGCCGGGCGGCACGCAGTGGGGGATAGAATCAGCTTGGCTGATATCTGTCTTGTGCCCCAGGTTTATAACGCGCGCCGGTTTGCCCTCGATCTGGCCTCTTTTCCCCGCATTGTCGCGGCCGATGCGGAGGCCCGCAAGTTGCCCGCTTTCGTTGCGGCGGCCCCTGACGCACAGGACGATGCAGCGTGAAGCGCAACCCTATCGTCATACAAGCAAGCGGAAGGAAAGGAACCAAATTGAATAAGTAAGGACATGCCGAAGGGAGATGCTTTAATCCTTAACATTGCGGAGCTTTCGAAGAAAGTCCGTGCTTTACAAGCGTGGAGCGAGAGAGAGACTGTTGGCTTTGGTCAATTCCGCTGCTAAACTGCAACTATCATATCTGAGATTTTGCGTTGACGGCCTCAACGCGCCGCTGTCTTGGGATATCTTCCGAAACAGAGGCTCGGCTTTCCAATTTCCAGAATGATCCAACTCATTGAAATTCAACAATTTCTTTTCTATCCCATCATGCCTCGCGGCGGCAAGCGCGTTCGGTTTCCCGTCAAGTCCGAAAGCCATGAGGAGTGACAGGCTTTGATAATGAAACAGCTTCTCGGGTGCGTTTGATCCTCGCGGCGCGCCGAAATGGCCTATTATCTGGAGTTCGGGAATGACGTGGCCCGTGGTCGTGATGTGGATTTTACTTTTTGCAGGCTTGGTGTTGCCCGGTCCCCTGCCTTTGCTTTACCTCTTTTTCAGTCTTGGAGCCTTTGCTTCCCTAAACTTGATTCCGAATGACAGCTTTACGCTTTTACCACAAATGGCCTGCGCCGCATTGCTCGTTTTAAAAATATTGCTTTCCCGGGGACAATTGTCTCGTGCGTTTGATGCTGCGATTGATCCTTCCAGACTCGGTCTACTTTTTGCCTATCTCGCCTACGGTCTCTTTTCCTCCTATGTGATGCCCCGGTTTTTCGCTCATGTGGTCGAAGTCGTACCCATGACCGCCAAAGTCCCTTGGCCAGTCCCGCTCGTCCCGACGGGAGGTAACATAAACCAATCCGCTTTAACGACGCTATCGGTTGGCGTCGTTCTCGTCATCACTCTTGCTGGCGAAAATGCCGTTTTCCGACGCCATTCCATGCTGGCGTTATGGATTGGCGGGATCGTCCTGTTTGCGACTGGCATCGCCGATATGACGATGCCAGAGAGCCTGTTGGAACCGTTTCGCAATGCCTATGTTCTACTCGTCGATGTCCAGGTCTATGGAGTCAAACGCGTCGTGGGCCTCACTCCGGAGGCTTCTGCCTTTGGCCCGTTGTGCGTTGCGGCCGCAGCCAGTCTTACCTTCCTTAGGCCTTGTTACGAGAATGTGAGGTTGCGAAATTTATTCGTGCCCCTCACCATTCTGGGGCTTTTGACAATGGCCGCCTTGTCAACATCCTCGAGCGCTTATCTTGGCCTTGCGGCATTCGCCATGGTCTTCGTGGTGAATTGGGTGCGCCGCGCCTTGTCTTCCGATGCTCCAGCCCGGGAAGGGCTCAAATGGGAGGTGGCCTTCGCCTTATTCGCGGGGCTCGCTGTCCTTGCCGTTGTTGTGCTGATGCCCCATGCGTTGGATTCGACTTATGATCTGATCGATGGAACGATTTTCAAGAAAATGGATACGACTTCTTATGTAGAGCGGACCGGATGGACGACCGCGGCTTTGCATGCCTTCTTCGCGACGGACGGGCTGGGGGTTGGCATAGGTTCCGCCCGGACGTCGGATTGGTTCGTCAGCGTATTGAGCAATACCGGCATCATCGGAGCGGTGTTTCTGAGTTGTTTCTTCTTGCGCTTATTTTTTCTGCGGAGTCGCAGCGAAGATTCCCGGATAACCGAGTTCATAACCGGGTTGAAGTTCAGCTTACTGCCATGGTTCGTGACAATGGCGGTGAGTGCTACCACGTCAGATTTTGGCCTAGGGACGGCAGCAACACTGGGACTGCTGGCAAGCTTTGCACCAAAAAGCGGAACAACATCAATCAAGTCCAAGGCAGCCCTAACCCGCCAAGCTCAAGACCGAGGCCGTCCAGGGCGGCTTTCGGCCAAGGGCGCCAGCGGATCTCACGCGTTAACGCAAAGGCCGACGCGCCGCTAAGCTCGCGAAAAAGGAAAATTTCAACCGTCGGTGAAAGGCGGGTTCCAAACTTTCCTCAAGGAACCGGATTTTCCTGTCGCGGTTTGAGCCTTTGCAGCCTAGAAAGATTTGATGGCGAGGCGCAGCCCAGGTCCGGTTCCACACAGCCGAATATGGTCTCGACTGACCATTGGAAGCATTTCATCGGGGCGAATGCCGATCGCAACCACAAGAGTCGGATGGAAACGCAGTTTATCGAACCGAATGCCATGAGCCCGAAGACGGGATCACGTCACGCGCAAACGCACGCACAGGCCTTGAGCCGCCTCCTGGCATTCACCCTTACGATGGCGTGGCTCGTTTTTCTGATCACCGCGGAGCTGATTTCGCGGCCGGCATCCGCGCATGACGCGCAAACGAAGCCACACCCGTGGTTCACAGTGCCGCTGCCGCCGGCCCGTCCCACGGATCAGAATGGTGCTCCCACAACGGTTCAACCCCCTCCAGCTCAGGCAAATTCCGCCGCGCCGGTTGAAGCGCCAACGCTGGAACTGCCATCGCAGCCGCGAAGTCTGCCGCCGGCGTCTCGCACACGGATGCATGAATGCGGACTTGAGTGGCAGAAGATGAAGCAATCAGGAGCCGCAGCCGACAAGATCTGGTTCGATTTCGCCCAGCTTTGCTTGGCGAAATGAACCGTCATTTGTTTCCAGTCAATGGAAAGACAACACCGAGGTTGCGGCCCCCGCGCTGTCTCGTCTCGGGTGCCTGAGACGCATGGATTGCGTTACGCTCGCCACGAGACGTGTCGCAGTCATGATCGCCGCATGAGATCTTGTTCGGGCAGCAAGAGGAGAGGACAACCGGCGGCGCGAGAAAATACTCTCGCACAAACATCGCGCCCGAGAGTCGCGGCCGGCCGTCTCATTTTCCTCCTCTTTAGCCGTTAAGCGGTCTCCGGAGCGCTTGGCGGCGGCGGCGGCGGCTTGCGGGCGGCCGGTTTGCGCACAACCTTTCTGGCGCCAGCCTTTTTGGCCGGAGCCTTCCTGGCGCTTTTCTTTGCCGCTGCCTTCTTGACGGCCGCTTTCTTTGCCGGCTTCTTCTTGGTCACAGCCTTGCGCGCGGTTTTCTTGGGGGCGCTCTTTTTCACGGAGGCCTTCTTCGCGGCGCTCTTTTTTGCCGCGGCTTTCTTTACTGGCTTTTTGGTGGTTGCCTTCACCATGTTCGATGTTCCCTCTGCTGTTTTAGCCGGCTGATTCGAAATGCCGACTTGAGGCTTGCACAGCGTAGCGCTGTTCATCGGCGGTGCAAGTGGCGTTGCTTCGCAAGTGATGCAAATGAGCGCGAACAACGAGCCAGCAGCACGCCCAAGCATGCTTCCGGATGTGTTTGGTTCAAACCAAAGAGCCACGATTGGATCAGGCGCGATCGGTGCCAACAATAGATCGGTGACAACACGCAAAAGACATCGGAACAAGATGCGATGAAGCAAGGATGGCAAGCTGCGCCAGACTCTTTTGGAGTCCATTCGCAGATTCGAAAACCTTTTATATTTAAAGGCTCTATTCTATTTTGGAGTTATCCGAAAAAAAGCGTGTCGGGATGTGTGGCAAGGGTTTGCGCGGGTTCTGTTGGCGTTTTGACAAAATGCGATTTCGATCCGCGAATGCAATTTCAGCGAATCGATTTCACGCGCGCTGCGCCGTTTTCACACACGCCGCGAGGAGCGGATGGAACGCGCGGATTGGCCCAAAAAAAAATTTGTTGGGAT
>DATJLX010000284.1:0-4299 GCA_035509135.1 Methylocella sp. | reverse complement strand
CGTTCTATCAAGGACAAAGAGATGATCGCAGAATTGATCGAAGGGACAGATATCCCGCCTCCTCAGCGCCGCTCTTTGGTGAGGAACCGCCTGGCCTTCCTCGTAAAAGACCCTGAATCGCAGCCGCTGCGCGTCGCGGATTTCCCGGTTTGTTGTCGCAAGCCGGACTTCAAACGGGCCGAACCGGCCAAGCACCGACGGCAGGCCCGACAAATCGCGTGCAACATGGGTTGGTCTTATGAAGGCGGCCGTATGCCGGACGGCCTCATCGAAACCGAAGGGCGGAGCAATGTTCCACATGGACCGGCGAATCATTTCTCAATCGTGAGCATCGAAACTAGAAACCGGACACGAAGGTTTCATGACGAAGACACGGCCTGTTTCGCTCTGAGGATAAGCGGCGGTCTTGTCATCAAACTGCAGGATGGCGGTTTTAAAAAAGGCGAATCGCAATGCCAACGTGGCCAAAGTGGTGCGGCGAAACATGGCTCATCTCCGTGCCACGGCACTCGTTTTCGCGGTGCTCGTGTTTTTGTGTCTCACACCGTTGCAATGGCTTGCGCTGCGGCGGGGCTGGCCGTTGCGCTTGTGGCTTCCGGTTGCGTTCGCCCGGACGCTTGCCACTTTGTTTCGGCTGGACGTTGGCGCGGCAGGCGCCCCGCTGCCAGAGGGGCCTCGCCTCATCGTCGCCAATCACGTGTCTTGGCTTGACATATTGGCGCTTTGCAGTGTCGAGCCGGTCTGTTTTCTCGCCAAGCGGGAGATCGGGTCATGGCCGGTCGCTTCCACTTTCGCGCGCCTGCAGGAGACTGTTTTCGTGGATCGCGAGCGGCGGCGGTCGATTCCCGGCACCAACGCGGCGATGGCGAAAAGAATGCTCACGGGCCGCCCCATGCTGCTTTTCCTGGAGGCAACGACCAGTGATGGGTCGGCGCTTCGCAAATTTCACAGCTCGCATTTCGATGCGGCGCGCGATCTTCTCGCCAAGGAGAAGAAGGTCGAAATGGTCTTCGTGCAGCCCGTCGCGATCCGTTATTCAACGCCCGCGGCGGCATGGTACGGCGATGCGACCTTGCTTCCCCATCTTTGGTCCGTTCTCAAGGGCAAACCGATAAGGTGCGATCTCATCTTTGGCACGCCCCTCGTTTTCGCGCGGGGAGACAATCGCAAGCAAATCGCCGGGCAAGCCGCCTCCTCCATTGCCGGCATGCTCGCATGTCTGGCGCGGGCGGCCGAGCCGGACAGCGCCAAGGAGGCCGGGAGACCGGGCCTCGATCCCCTCACGGTGAATCCTTAAAATTTTCAGCAAGGCGGGGCCTCATCGCCAATCTGGCACCCCTTCCCTGATTCGGGGCCTGCGCTGGGCTATCCACAATTTTCTTGAGCGGCCCTTGCCGCGCCGCCAGCATCCTTTTGTTACGTTTTGTAACCGGAATTGACTATATATTATAAGCTATTGAGAGGATATCGTTTTCTTGGTTTTCGCAAGGGTTATGACAAGGGTTTGCCCGGCTTATCAACGGATCCCCTTTTGCTCCTTCCGGCACATGATGCTATGCCACGATTCGCTTATCGTGAAACTCAAACGGCCGAGAAGCGGCAGTTACAGCACAACCGCCAAAATGCCCGATTTTCCAATTGTCTCGTGAAACCACCTGGACTGCCGAACACGCAAGTGCAAAAGACTCACAGCCTCGCTGATTATGCAACGAAGCGATTCCGGCTCGCGGGAAAAGCGTATCTCGATCTCGGCGACCCGTTTTTCGCGCCAATCGATACGTTGCGGCGGGACGCCGAGAAAGAGGGACGCCGTTTCGTCAGTTTCGCCAACTACGATTATCTGGGGCTTGCATCCCATCCCCTGATCAAGGCCGCGGCGGCCGCGGCCCTTGAGAGTTTGGGAATCGGCGCGCTGGGCTCCCGCCTCGTCGGCGGCGAGCGTTCCACGCATCGCAATCTGGAGGTGAACCTCGCTCAATTCCTCGGCGTCGAAGAGGCTTTGACCCTGGTCAGCGGCTATCTCACCAATGTGACGACGATTTCGCACATCCTTGGGTCGCATGATGCGCTTTTTATCGACGAATTGTCGCATAACAGCATTGTCAGCGGGGCCAAAAGTACTGCGGCCGAAACCATCATTTTTCGCCACAACGATCTCGATCATCTCGATTTTCTGTTGCGCGAGAAACGCGCCAATTACCGGAACACGCTGATCGTCGCCGAAGGCCTCTACAGCATGGACGGCGATGTCGCCGATCTTGTCGGACTTGTCGAACTCAAGGAGCGGCGCAAGTCTTGGCTCCTGATCGACGAGGCGCATTCGATCGGCGTGCTCGGCAGCGAGGGACGCGGCCTTTGGGAGCATGCTGGGGTCGATCCGCAGCAAATCGACCTCATCATTGGCACTTTATCGAAGACTCTGGGCTCTTGTGGCGGTTTCGTCGCAGGCAAGCAACCGGTGATCTCTTGGTTGCGCTACACTTTGCCAGGATTTGTCTACAGTGTCGGCCTGTCGCCGGTAATCTCGGCGGCGGCGGAGACGGCCTTGCAATTGGTGCAACAGGAGACGTGGCGCATTGAGCGGCTGCGCCGGAATGCCGAACTCTTCGTCGATCTCGCGCATGACGTTGGGCTCGACACGGGGCCTGCCATCGGGCGCGGAGTCGTCCCCATCCTTTTTGCCGATAGCCATGAGACATTGGCCGCATCCAGCCATCTGATGGATCACGGCTATTATGTTCCGCCGATCATTCAAATCGGGGTGCCGAAAGACCAGCCGCGTCTGCGTTTTTTCATTTCGGCTCTGCACACCGAAGCGGAGATCAGAGGCGTAACGGAACTTTTGGCGAAGCGGGGAACTCAGCGGGAATCCCCGGCCCGCTCGCTGAGCGCCGCTGGCTGAGGTCCGTGCCACCTTTCGGTTCGGCATCTGGTGTCCCGCCGCGGCCGCGCGGATCTTCGCTCTGAGATGCACTTTGAGATGCACTTTGTTCAAATACGCGGCCTGGGAGTGAAGCACGGCCCTGGCTCGACAACAACAAGGCAGGGCCAATGGCCGGAAAAGAGAACAAGGTCGAGATCATCCCGGCGGACGGGCTGCGAAACTTTCTCGCTTTTTGCCGGCTTCCCCGGCTTGTCTATCAAAATCAGCCGGGCTTCGCACCGCCTCTCGATGCCGAGCGCTGGACGATGTTCGCGCACAAGCTCAATCCGCATTTCAAGCTGGTCGAATCGCAAACCTGGATCGCCCGCAAGAATGGCAAGCTTGCCGGCCGGATTTCCGCACAACTCTATAACGAAACGTACACTCCCCTTGGCGCCTCGCGGGCGCAATTTGGCTGCCTCGATTCCATTGACGACGATACCGTCGTCGAAGGTTTGACGCGGGCCGCCGAAGATTGGCTCCGCCAACGCGGTGCCACGCTCGTCCATGGGCCATTTTCGCCTTCCATCAACAGCGAGACGGGTCTGCTCGTTCAAGGATTCGACGCCGCGCCCATGGTCTTCATGCCCTGGAACCCGCCCTATCTGGTCGAGTCCCTGGAGCGCCAGGGCTATAGGAAAGCGCGCGATCTCATCTCCTACCGCTATGACGTCGGCGAGAAAGACCGGCAGGCCAGCGCCCGCATCATGGACCGGCCCGAATGGCGCAAAAGGCTCAACATCCGAACGCTCGATCTTAAGAATCTGGCCAAGGAGGCAGAGATCATCGTCGATATCTTCAACGATGCCTGGAGCGAAAATTGGGGCTTTGTGCCTTTTACGCTCGACGAATTTATGTCGAGCGCCGATGGGCTCAAATTGGTGATGCCCCCGGAAGGCGGCTTTATGATCGAACTCGACGGCGTGCCGCAGGCCTTCGGCGTCATCCTGCCGAATCTGCATGAGATAACCGCCGATCTCGGCGGCCGTCTCCTCCCTTTTGGGCTTCCCCGTGTCATCTCACGGATCAGGAACCACCAATTCAAGTCAGGGCGGCTCGCGCTGTTCGGCATCCGCCGCGCCTTGCACCGAAAGGCCGCAGGCGGGGCGGTCATTCTGGCTTTCATCGAGGAAATGCGCCAGCGCAGCAAATCGAGCTCCATCGGACATGTCGAATTCGGCTGGGTTTTGGAGAACAATCTCGGCATGCGGCGGCCAATCGAGCTCTCCGGAGCGCGCATTGACAAGGTCCATCGCGTCTATGAAAAAAGTCTCGCGGCTTGACCCGGTTCCAGTGGCCGCGGAGAAGTAGCCGCGGCGAAGGCGGGCGGGGAATCCTCATAAGCCCTAGCGGTGGCGGTTCTGGCATTCCGCGCG
>DATJLX010000283.1:0-11280 GCA_035509135.1 Methylocella sp. | reverse complement strand
CATCCCGTGAATGCCGTGTCACCGCCTGACTTCTCCCAGCCTCGAAATCCCGTTTCGGAGGGGGAGAAGTCAGCAAAAAGGCGATGGGTTCGCGCATCCGGCATCGCGCAGGCCGGGCCGGCCCTCCCATGACTGAGGCCGTCGCCCGCGCTCTCTTGACTCATGTGTTCACTTTATGTTCTAATTTACCTTCCTCTTCGCCTCTTCGCGAGACCGTGGCATGCGCCGGCCGGCAGAGATCGAACGCTTGTACCTCGACTTCGACGGCTTCTTCGCATCCGTCGAGCAGCAAGCGCATCCGCATTTGCGCGGGCGTCCCGTCGGCGTCGTGCCATTTGCCGGAGCGGAGCACACTTGCGTCATCGCCTGCTCCCGCGAGGCCAAGCGGCGTGGCGTCAAAAATGTCATGAGCATCGCGGAGGCGCGCGCGAGATGCCCGGACATCATCCTCGTGCCGCAATCGCCCGATCTCTACCGCCGCGCCCACAATGCGCTGATTTCGGAGATTTCCGCCGTCATTCCGGTCGATGCGGTGAAGTCCATCGATGAGCTGACCTGCCGTGTCGCTCCGGCCGACCGTGCCGATCCCGAGGCCTTGGGCAAGCGGATCAAGGCGCGGATCGCCGAAAACATCGGCCCGCATATCACCTGCTCGATCGGCTTTGCCGCCAACCGGCAGCTGGCGAAAATGGCCTGCAAGGCGGGCAAGCCGGACGGCAATAAGGTCTGGCATCCAAAGGGCATGCCGGCGCCGCTTTTACGGCTTGACCTCAAGGACATTCCCGGCATCGGCTCGCGCATGGAGCAGCATTTGCTCCGCGCCGGCATCGGTTCGATGGAAGCCCTGCTCGCCACCGAGCCGAAGCAGCTGCGCAAGCTATGGGGCAATGTGACGGGCGAGCGGCTCTGGTACGCCCTGCATGGCTATGATGTGCAAACACCGCCCTCCGGGCGCGCCATGTATGGCCATGGCCGGGTGCTGCCGCCCGGCAGCCGCACCGTTGAGCACGCCCGCGCCGCCGCCCGGCTGCTGCTGACCAAGGCGGCCCGGCGGATGCGCCGCGATGGCTGGAACGCCGGGCGGCTGGCGCTGTGGCTCGACCTGCGGGACCGCGCCTGGCAGCGCAGCCGCTGGCTGCCCGGCGTCCATGACGATCAGGCGGTGCTCTTTGCCCTTGAGACCTTGTGGAACGAAACCGTTCCACGGCTGCCGCCGGGGACGCGCGTCCTGCGCCTCGGCGTCACTTTGTTCGATCTCACCCGGGCCAGCGAGCGTCAGCTCGACATGCTGCTCGACGATGACCCCATCCGCCGCCAGTGGGAGAGCATCACCGCGGCCATCGACGCGCTCAACCGCAAATACGGCCGCACGCTCGTCAGCGTTGGCCCATGGATGCCGCCGCCCGGCGGCTATGCCGGGGGGAAAATCAGTTACACGCGCATTCCCCGTGCCGAGGACTTCTGGTGAGCCCATGAACTGGAAAACCGATCTGAAACTCGCCGATCTCGATCCCGGCACGCGTCTCGAAGTGACCTGCAAGCGTTGCGGTCTTTGCCGCTATGAGCCGCAGGCGGCCTTGCTGCGGCGGCCGGAGCTGGCGCAGGCTTATCTCGACGAGGTGGAGCAGGCCCTGCGCTGTTCAAACCGGTTCTGCCGGGGAGCGGTGCGCGTCGCCCTGATCCATGACGACAAGACGGAAGGGTTTGTTGGCGGCATGGCGTGACACCTTGCCGCCAATCGCCATGGACAGGCCTCCGCCACGCGGCGGCTCTTGCCCCTTCCCCGAAAGGTATCCCGCTCTAAGCGCTAAGATTCAATCTCGTTCAAGATTTTGGCGTGCGCCCAACCAAGATCATCGTGACCGGGCGGCGGCACGGCCACGCCATAGCGCGCCTCGAACAAATCATAAAGCAGCCGGGCGGCCTGAATTTCGGCGCCTTCCGGCCGGCCGGGTTTTGCCTTCGGCGTCCAGGCGAAAATATCGAAATGCACCCAGGACGCCGCCCGCTCGACGAAACGGCGCAGGAACAAAGCCGCGGTGATCGAGCCGGCGAAGGGACCGCCCGAGATATTGTTGAGATCGGCGATCTTGCCTTCAAGCAGTTTGTCGTAAGGGTCCCACAGGGGCAGGCGCCAAACCGGGTCCTCCGCATCCGCGGCGAACCGGGCGATGTCGGCGGCCAGCGCTTCGTCCATCGTGTAGAAAGGCGGCAGGTCGGGGCCGAGCGCCACTCGGGCGGCACCCGTGAGAGTCGCAAAATCGATGAGAAGCTCGGGAGCCTCTTCGTCGGCGAGCGCGAGGGCGTCGGCGAGAATGAGGCGCCCCTCGGCATCGGTGTTGCCGATTTCAACGGTGAGGCCTTTATGGCTCTCATAGACGTCGCCCGGCCGGAAGGCGGTCCCGGAAATCGCATTCTCAACGATCGGTATGAGGACCCGCAAACGGATGGCGAGCCCCGCCTCCATGACCATCACGGCGAGCGCCAAGGCGGTGGCGGCGCCGCCCATGTCCTTTTTCATGAGGCTCATGGCGGCCTCGGGCTTGATGTCGAGCCCGCCCGAATCGAAGCAAACGCCCTTGCCGACCAGCGTCACTTTGGGCGCGGTCTCAGGCCCAAAGCGGACATCGACGAGACGCGGCTCCTTTTCGGCGGCGCGGCCGACGGCGTGAATGAGCGGCAGATTGGCCTCCAGGAGCGCGGTCCCGCGCGTGACGTCCACTTCGGCATGATGCTGCGCCGCGAGCGTCAAGACCGCCGCTTCGAGCGCTTCCGGGTTCATGTCGTTGGCGGGGGTGTTGATGAGATCACGCCCGAGCGTGACTCCGCGTGCGATGCGCTCCACGCGGGCGTCATTGACGCCATCGGGGATCCAAAGCCGCGGCGATTCGCCGCCATTGGTCTTGTAGCGGCCGAAACGATAGGCCGAGAGCAGCCAAGCGAGCGCCGCGAGAGTCGGATCGTGCGGGCTATTGGCGAAGCGGTAGAGGCCGGGAGGCAGCGCGGTCGCGAGCAGGCCCGGAAGAAAGAGATCGCGCGCGCGGGCGTCCTTGCCCTCGAGCGCGAATAGCACGCTGGCGATCTCGCCGCCGGGGCCGGGTAGGATTTGAGTGCGGCCGGGCTTTGGCTCGAAACCGCAGGCACTCGCGAAGGCTTGCGCCGGCTCGGGGAGAGAAGCGCGGAGTTTTGGCCAGGTCTCCTTTGTAACGAACCAGATGGGCGCCGCTTCTTGCGAGGGTTCAGGCCGGACCAGCATGGAAAACGCTCCTTGGAAGCGGTGATTGGGAAAGCAAGGGCGCAAGCCAGGCTAAGGGTTGATCGCCGATGCTGCGCAAAGCCATTCTTAAAACCATTCTTGCCGAATCAGGGTGCGGCGCAAGCGTATGGGCGGCCTTATGCGATTTCTGGGTGAACAATCCCCCACGCTTGCCGAAAAATTCTGGCGGAGAAGGCAGCTTGAGGCCGCCGCCATGGGTGGGGCGCTTTTGGCCGCCGCGCTGTGTCTTGGAGGCTGCCAGACGAGTGGCCCGCAGGATATTGTCGGTTCGATTGGCAGCCCTTCCGGAAGCTCCGCTGGCGCATCCGAACCGGATCGGCGGCGCGTCGCGGAGGAATGGGGACGCCAGTACGATCATAACCCGGATGACAAGGCCATCGCGATGAATTACGCGCGGGCGCTCCGCGGCATGACGGATTATGCGCAGGCCGCTGCGGTTCTGCAGCGGCTGTCGATCAAATTCCCGCGCGACGTGGAGGTGCTCGGCGCCTATGGCAAGGCCTTGGCCGATGCGGGCAGGCCGCGCGAGGCAGCCGAGGTGCTGGCGAATGCGCATACGCCTGAGCGGCCGAATTGGTCGGTGCTGTCCGCGCAAGGCTCGGTTGCCGATCAGCTCGGTGACCATGCGCAAGCGCAAGCTTATTATGCGGCGGCCCTCAAAATCGCGCCGGCGCAACCGCATGTTCTGTCCAATCTCGGGCTGTCCTATGCGCTCTCCAGAAAATTGCCGGAGGCCGAAAAAGCCTTGCAAGAAGCAGCCGCCGCGCCGGATGCCGACATGCCCGTGCGGCAGAACCTCGCCCTCGTCCTTGCCCTCGAAGGCAAATTCACAAGTGCCGAGGAGGTTTCGCGGCGCGATCTCGACGCCAAGGATGCGAGCGCCAATGTGGCGGCGATCCGCAAGATGATCACTCAGTCGAATACATGGAAAGAGATCCAAGCGCTCGATGCGAAGCCGGGCGCCGCCAAGACGCATGTCGGGAGCAGTGATGAATAAACCTCGCTCCACAAGAAGGGCCTCATCCGATTTCGATCAGGAGGGGTTCCAGTCCGGCGATCGTCGCTTCGAGCTTGTCGCCCTTGACGACCGGCCCGACGCCGGCGGGCGTGCCGGTGAAGATGAGGTCGCCCGGAAAGACTTCGACGAGCCGCGAGAGGTAATGGACGATCTGCGGAACGCCCCAGATCATATCCGCGAGATCCGCGTCCTGGCGCAGCACATCATTGACCTTGCACTGGATTTTGCCCTTAGCAACAACCCCTGAGTACATTTCCGGGGTGATCGAGGAGCAAGGCGCTGAAAAGTCGAAGGCCTTCGCCATGTCCCATGGCTGGCCCTTTTTCTTTGCCTCGTTTTGAACGTCGCGTTTCGTCATGTCGAGACCGACGGCATAGCCGAAAATCATGTCGTTGACCTTTTCCGGCGGAATGTTCTTGCCGCCCATGGCCATCGCCACCACCAGTTCGACTTCATGATGCAGATTGCCGGTGCCGGGCGGATAGGGCATGGTTTCGCCATTCTGCAGGATCGCGCTCGCAGGCTTCATGAAAAAGAACGGCGTGTCGGCGTCGGGATTTCCGCCCATTTCCCTGGCGTGGTCCCGGTAATTCTGACCAACGCAATAGATGCGCCGCACCGGAAATGGTTTGGTCGACATCGACAGGAGCGAAATAACCGGCGGCTCGGCGAAGGCATAATCGCCCATGGGGTCAAACCTCTGTGATTGATGTTAGGAGAAAATCCGGCTGAAGGGGGTGCTGATTACCCGGGCGAAGCAAGCTGTTTGCCAAGCGGGGCGTGCACACAGAGCCGCCGCGAAGACAATATTTTTCAATTGCGAAACTCCATCAAAGACAACCGGCCTTTCATAAAGCTGCAATCAATGCGCGATCACTGTTCCTGCGGTTGCGCGCCCGCTATTCCACGTCAAGCGGTTCGGTCCCGCTGGGCTTGCCATTGGCGCCCAAGGTAATCTTTTCAATTCTCTGCTCGGCGGCCTTGAGCAAATCGTTGCAGTGGGTCTTCAATGCCGCGCCACGCGCGTAGATCGCGATGGATTCCTCAAGCTCAACAGTGCCTTTCTCGAGCTTATCCACGATCTGTTCGAGCTCTTTGAGTGCCGCCTCGAAGGACATGGCGGCAATGTCTGGATCGGTGGCGGGCAAGAGGGTCTCTCCGCTCAATAAAGGGTCTGGCGTTTTTCGCGGGAACTTTGTCATATTCGGCTCATGGATAGCCCCCGCCCATCCCCTCAGTACGTTTTCTTGACAGGGACCGGCCATGGAGGCGCCATGCAGCTGTAGAAGGGGTTGATACTTAGTGCAACTCCAGAGCGAAAGGGGCGCCTTCGAAACAGCTGCGGCCGCGACCGATCGTCTTGATGGCAGCGACCATTCGTCCGTTGCGCTCAAGCAGCGCATCGGCGATGGCGACGAGCCGCGCATTGGGTGTCGCCGTCGGCGAATGGGTCCGGACCGCTTGCGCAAACTCCGCTTCTTCCCGTTCCGGACGCAGGGCACAAGCCGCGATAAAGGCCGCCGCTGTCGAGCGGCTCACGCCCGCCCAGCAATGGATCAGGAGGGGAGCCGCCTGGTCCCATTGCCGCACGAAGGTCAGCAGATTTTCGACATGGGATTCGTTCGGAAGCGTATGGCCGGGGGCCTCCTCGACGATGTCGGACAAGGCGACGACGAGATGTTTTTCCGCGGCGATCGCGGCAGGCCGCGTGACCGGCGTTCCCTCATTGATCAAGGTGACAAGGCTTCTGGCGCCCGTCGCGCGAACCGTCTCGGGCATTCGGGAGAGCGGGCAGACATGGATGCGGGGAACCAAGCAATCCTCCTCAATCGGGGACAAGATCGCGCCTCTCATAGACCACCGCGCGCTTGCCGGGAATTCCGTGGCACGCGCCCTTTTGGCGCATCCGGGTGTCAGTTTCGCGAAGCTCCCGCCTATTTCGAGCCCTTCGCCGCGATGAGACGGTCGAGTTCCGCCAAAAAACGCCCGGCTGCGACGGATGGCGCCCAGGGTTCCCAGGGTGTGCCGCCATAGATATCGTGCAACGGATCGGGGCCAAGGGCCGCATAAGGAATCCGTAAGGTGTTGCGCACTTCGGCCTCGGTCCAGCCAACCACGTGAACAGCCTCGGAGGCGGCGGCGATGCGATCCGCCCTTTTATGGGCTTTTCTCTCGGTGGGTGTCCACGGCGGCAAAGCGTAGCGAAGGGCGATCGCCTGTTCGAGCCGCATTGTCAGGGTGCGGTAGGCCTCGCCCAGGAAAGGCTTCACCACGGAAATGCAATCAAAGCCGAGCAGGCCTTCGTCGGCGTCATGCAACAATTCACGCAACTCCGCCGGGGCTTTCGAGGTAGCCCGGCGCCGGTGCAAGGCGAGAACCAGAAGCGAATGCTGCGCCACCGACAGCGGCAAGGGCCAGGCCGAATGGCCGCCCCAGCGGTAGGTCCGGGCAAGCCCGAGCGCCAAATCCTTGTCCTCCCAGTCAAAGGGAGTAGGGTTCAGGAGATCGAGGCGTTTGCCGGACGGCAAGCGGACCCAGGCGCGGGCTTGGCCCATCACGCTATCCCTTCCGGGACAGATACCACGCTAAACGCGGCGCTTCGCATGAGCCCGGCATGCCTTGTGCCGCCAGCAGCCGACAAGATGATCATTCACCATGCCGGTCGCCTGGCAAAAGGCATAGACGACCGTCGGACCGCAGAAATTGAAGCCCTTGCTCTTCAAATCCTTGGCGATTTTCGCCGAAAGCGGCGTTTGCGCCGGGATTTCGGTCATGTCGCGATAGCTGTTTTGAATGGTCTTTCCGTCAAAAAATCCCCAGAGATAGTCAGAAAAGCCCTCACCCTCCTGGATTTTGAGGAAAGCGCGCGCCGAGGTGACGGTGCCTTCGATTTTCGCGCGGTTGCGGATGATCCCGGCATTTTGCATGAGGGCCTCGATCTTGGCGCGATCGTAGCGGGCGATCTTTTCCGGGTCGAAATGGTCGAAGGCGGCGCGGAACGCCTCGCGCTTGCGCAAGACGATGATCCAGGACAGTCCGGCCTGGAAACCGTCGAGAATGAGCTTCTCATAAAGCGCCCGGGCATCGTGCTCCGGCACGCCCCATTCCTCATCATGATAGGCGAGGTAGAGGGGATCAACGCCGGGCCAGGGGCAACGGGGTTTGCCGCCGGCCGAGGGGAGGGAGCTGGTTTCTGGTCGCATTTCGTATGGAAAGGCCGCGAAGCCGCCGCAAAGCGCATTCAAGCACCTCCGTACACGACTACAGCCGCTTTTCAACCCCGGCGGCGGCCGCGATGAATTCCGGCGGCACGGTCACGGCCACCGTCGCCTCTCCGGCCTTGATCACGGCGCCTGCCGCGCGGGCCTCTTCGAGCCTATCAATCCGCAGCGTCGCGAGCCCCTCGGCACCGGCCATCGAACCGATCTGGCCGAGATTCGTCTCTCCCGCCATGACCGGCGTGCCGGGCGCCGGAGCCGGGCCGTCGAAATGGATCTTCACGATGCGTTTGCGTGCCGATTTGCGGAAATGCACACGGGCGACGACCTCCTGCCCGACATAGCATCCCTTCTTGAAATCGACGCCGTTCATCCAATCGAGGTTGATGTCATGCACAAAGGCATCGCCATAAACAAAATCGACTCCGCCCCTCGGCACGCCCTGGGCGATGCGATGCGTCTCATAGGCGGCCTCACCGGCATCCTTGAGGGCAGTCAAGGCCTCGCGCGGCGCGATGAGCCGCAGCCCCATGAGGGGCGCCCTTGTGTCACGATAGACGACGCCGCCTGCAACCGGGGCCTCTGCCTCGCCGCCAAAGATCGCCGCCACGCCCAATGTTTCGGATTTGTCCTCGATGGCGATTTTTGCCCGCATCTTATGGAGGTTGAGGCGCTTCACGAGATCGCCGGTTTGCGCCCTCACGCAATCGAAGAGATAGCCGGCCTCGGGACCCTCCGGCATCGGGACGGCGAAGAAATCGAACAATAATTTGCCCTGCGGCGACAAAAGCCCGGAATAGCGGCCCTCGCCTTGCGGAATGTTCAAAACGCTATTGGTGATGAGCCTTTGAAGGAAACCCGCCGTTTCGGCGCCCGAAAGTTCGATGACGCCGCGATCGCCAAGGAGAGACATTTGCCCGTGCATTCAAACCCTCGCAAACCCTCGCAAACCCTCGACTCTCGCCCCGCCCCTTCGTAGATAATCGAGCCCCAGCAAGGCGCAAGCCAGTTTTTTGTAAGGAATCCAACAGTGCCGCGAAGCTTCGACACACTCCTGAAGGGCGGCACGGTCGTTGACCATACCGGTGTTGGCGCCCGCGACATAGGAATAAGGGATGGAAAAATTGCCGAAATCGGCGATCTCTCCCGGGCCAGCGCCGGGGAAACGCTCACCGTCCAGGGGCTCCATGTTTTGCCCGGCGTGATCGATACCCAGGTGCATTTCCGCGAGCCCGGTGCGGCGCATAAGGAAGATTTGGAGACCGGCTCCCGCGCCGCGGTCCTCGGCGGAGTCACCGCCGTTTTCGAAATGCCGAATACCAGCCCCTTGACCATTGATGCGGCGGCGCTCGCCGACAAAATGGCGCGTGCCAAGGGCCGCATGCATTGCGACTTCGCCTTTTGGGTTGGGGGCACCCATGACAATTGGCGTGATATTCCAGAGCTTGAACGTCTGCCCGGCGCGGCGGGGATCAAGGTGTTCATGGGCTCGTCGACCGGCTCGCTCCTCGTCGCCGATGATTTCGGCATCGCCCGGATTTTGGGCGAGACGCGGCGGCGCGCTGCTTTTCATTGCGAGGATGAAGATCGCCTTGAAGAGCGCAAGGACCTCCGCGTGGCCCATGATCCCGGTTCGCATCCGGTCTGGCGCGACGAGACCGTGGCGCTGCGCGCGACGGAGCGGCTTTTGCGGATCGCGCGGGAAAAACGCGCCTTGATCCATGTGCTGCATGTGTCCTCCGGCGCGGAAATGGATCTCTTGGCGGCGCATAAGGACATCGCGAGCGTCGAGGTGACGCCGCATCATTTGACTCTCAGCGCCGATGATTATGGACGGCTTGGCACCAAATTGCAGATGAATCCGCCGGTGCGGGATAAGAGTCATCGAGACCGCCTCTGGTGTGCGGTCGCCCAAAGCATCGCCGACATTCTCGGCTCCGATCACGCCCCGCACACGTTGGAGGAAAAAGCAAAACCCTATCCGCAAAGCCCGTCCGGCATGACCGGCGTGCAGACGCTTGTGCCCATCATGCTCGATCATGTGAACAAGGGACGGCTGTCGCTCTTGCGCTTCGCCGATATGACGAGCGCGGGTCCGGCGCGGCTTTTTGGGATCGCGGGGAAGGGACGCATCGCCGCCGGCTATGACGCCGATTTCACCATCGTTGATCTGCAGCGGCGCGAGACCATCCAAAACCGCTGGATCGCCTCGCGCTGCGGCTGGACGCCCTATGACGGCAAGGAAGTGCAAGGCTGGCCGGTCGGCACGTTTGTTCGTGGCCAGAAAGTCATGTGGGAGGGGGAGCTTGTGACGCCCGGTGAGGGCCGGGCGGTGCGGTTTTGGCAGGCGTTATGATGTGTCCGTCATTGCGAGCGTAGCGAAGCAATCCATCCCCCTCGCGGCCCCTGGATTGCTTCGTCGCCTCGCTCCCCGCAATGACGGCCTGCGCTCAGAGTCGTCATCCCTGAGATTTGGTATCAGGGCGAATTTTGACTTTCGACGATAGAGGAATGATAACCCCTTGCTATCATCAAAATTACAATTACCTTCAATGGCGTGAAAAGGGAGGATAGTTATGAAAAAACGTTCCGCGGCGCTCGTCGGATTTGTGCTACTTTCCACCGCCCTCTCGTCGGTGGTGACGCCTGCTTTCGCGCTCGGCGGCTGCGGTCCAAACCGTCATCGCAATGCGTGGGGTTATTGCGTCTACGGCGGTCAAAATCAGGCCTGGTGCCTTAGAAGGACGGGCCATCCAGCCACGCGTATGCCCGATGGTACGCTCCGCTGTTTTAGGTGAGGCGCCCACCTTCAGCGGCGCGCTCGGCACCCTCAATGGACAGGCAGGACTTAGACTAGTCCTCGATTGCCTCAACACCAAGCCGCCCACGTCGCTCAAGGTTGTCCTTCATGGCTTTGGACTCGGCGCAGAATGACTGCCTCGGACCGGCGCATCCTTTCGCACCTCATACAGCCTTGAAGATCAACGGCGTAGAGTTTGTGCGAGAAACTCATTTTCGCACGTAACACAGTTGTGACCCTCAAGTGGCTTAAACGCGTATTCGCATTGGGAAGGTGGTGCTCGAGTGATGAGATGGTTACCCATAGGCTTAGCTCTTTGGTTTGTGCTGATGATACCCGCCCAAGCCAATACGTTCGATGACTGCACTGCTTGCGAAGGAAGCATTCTAAATACCCCTGAAGCCGTTAGTGGGGCCTGCTCAACTGTGTGTTCGGAATGGTTCGGCACATCGCGATATCGGGAGTGGGTCAAGAAATGGACGAGAGAACACCCTAGGCCCCAAAGCATTTGGGAGCAGTGGATGGAAACTCACACCCCACAGCAACAATTAATAAGGCCGCCAATTTGCGAGATTGCGATCGTCAAGGAAGTCTATCCCGCCGCGGAAAGCTGCCGATCTGGCGAAGAAGCTCAGGGGAGCCACGGCAATACCGCGGATGGCGATTACTGGTTTTGTGGCGGCGCGGGTACTGGCGGCATAACCTACACCGATGGCATTCATCAAAATGGCGAGTATGCTTATGTTCCCGCAATGGAAGACTCACGCCCGGGGGATCACGTGAAGTTGTGTCTTGTCAGCCGAGAAATAGACTGTCCGCCCGGAGATGACCGGGGAACAGTATACACAGCATTAAATCTTCGCACTCACGGTAGATGGAGAAAACCCAATTCGGAGCATAATTGCGGGGGAGCGTGATGCCATTTTTGCCAAACTGCCGTCAGGGCAGTGATTTAGACGCTGTGCGA
>DATJLX010000282.1:0-6140 GCA_035509135.1 Methylocella sp. | reverse complement strand
TGAAAATTGCCATGTACATGGGGTCGCATATTTATATATTTGAACATTGCCCTGGCGATTGGTTGTGTGCCCTAGGGCCAGTGATGCCGGCCTTAGTGGCCATGGCTTTCGCCTTGCGGTTGGCCGAGCCTAACCGGGGCGCGGCCTCACAGGGACGAAGATCGGCATTGGGATGAACTAGGGGGAGAAATCCGCGTGAGAACGGTCTTCGTTTCTGGTCTCGATCGTGAGGTTTCGGTTCTTGGCTTCGGCTGCGCCCCGCTTGGATACCGGGTTTCCGAGTCGCAGGGGCTGCGGGCGCTCAATTATGCCTATGAGCGCGGCATCAGCTGGTATGACGTGGCGCCTGCCTTCGGCGATGGAGACGCCGAGGGAATATTGGGTAAATTCTTGAGCGGTCGCCGGGACCGCGTCGTGGTCTGCACCAAATTCGGTGTACCACGGCCCGTGGTTTCGCCGTTGATCCGCCTCCTAAGGCCGGCCGTGCGCGCCATGGCGAAAGCGATTCCGCCACTGGGCGGCGGGAAGCCCAGGACGAAGTGGATCGGCAACAAAAACCGGTTGCAGGCAGACCAGCTCGAAGCTTCAGTCATCGAGAGCTTGCGGCGCCTGCGCACCGATTACATCGATATTTTGGCTCTGGATGAGCCAAGCCCGCAGGATTGCACAAATGAGGCCATTTTGCGCGAATTGCAGGGCATCATGAACAAGGGCTACGTGCGCTGCATTGCGATCGCCGGGGCCCCCGAGGCGATCGTCGCGGGAGCCCGCGCGGCGGATTTATATAAGATCGCTCAACTCCCGGAAAATCCCTTCTCGCAGACGGTGGCACGCGTGAAGGACGCGCTCGGTGCCGATGCCAAGTTATTTTTTGTCACGCACAGCGTGTTTGGCATGGGCGCCCATGAACGTTTGTCGCATCTCCTGGTTGGCGACGGCGGCCGTCTTGGAGCGCTGGCGTCCCAGCTCGCCTATGGCCCGCCGTTCATGGCAAGCGAAATGCTTTTGGATTATGCGTTCGCGACCAATCCGGAAGGGGTCGTTCTCGCGTCGATGTTCACCCAAGCCCATATCGACATGAATAGCGCGAGAGCGGCCCGGCCGCCGCGCCGCGACATCGGCCCGTTCATGCAAAAATTCGTCATCGCCCCATTGGCGTAAGTTCTCTGGTGCTTGCCCCGGAGAGGGAATCGTCGGATCCAAGGAAGCGATCAGATGGAAAGGGCACCAAAACTCAGCAAGGTGGCGCACCGGAGATCCCGCAAGAGGACCCAAAGTTCTGGAACCACAGAAAGTAGAAGTTCTCGACCGTTGCGGAAGATATTCCCTTGTTGTTGTTGTCGAGCATCGTGATCAGCTCGAGCGTACCGGCTGGTGGAGTATAGCCTGCGTAATAATAGGTTGAGGGGTTCGCGGTGTAGTTCCACGCAATTTCATAGGACAACGGCGCAGCGATATAGTTGGTCAAGTTTGCAAGGCCAGTGTTGAGAGTTGGACGTTCCACAATCCATTCGACACTGTTGCCGACCAATGTGGTCCCTCCCGGCGCGGTGAGCTGGTAGACGGCGACCTCTTGTGTCGAGAAGTTCATGAAGTAGGCGTAGCCATTCGTCGGAGTTGTGTTATAGACTTCAACGAGAACCAGATCGCCAGGGTGAATGACCGGGGAAGTGACCTCCGTCGCATAATTCGGGTACCATTCGATCCAGGCCGAATAATAGCCTTGGGTCGTGCCGCCGTTGCAATAGGCATCGACCTCGACACCGGCTTGCAGCACGTCTTTTGAACCATTGCCATCGATGCCAGGCCAAATCGCGGCGTAATCCGTCCCTCCCGTGCATGAGCCAAAGGCTTGACGCGCCGTCGGCACGACAAATTCGGCAATAATTGCCTCGAGCTGGAACGGGTTTTGGGAGTTGACGACCGAAGACCCGCTCCAATTGGTCGAAGTGGTCGTGACGACATTGTTCGCATTTGCGAGAGGAACGGTGGCGCCCCTCTTCTGCAGGGGACCATGCAGGATCGTCGTTTGCCGGAGCACCGGTGCAACGCGAACCTGCGGCCCGGTTACTGCCCTTCGCCACTCATTATAAGCTCCGGGCGCGATCGTGGGATCCGGCGCTGGAGGGATGCCATATTGGGCATTGACGGCTGGCGATGCCGTCAGCGGATTGAAATTCGTCGGAGGCGCAGGGACCACGCCGACTCCCATCGGGCGGCCGGCGTAAGTACCCGCAGCCGGCGGACCATTGCCCGGCGCCGTCGTTGTACCCTGTGCCTGCGCGGACGTGAGCATCACCGCCAGTAGGAGCGCCATCGCTGCAAAAAAACAAATGAATCTGCCCATTTCTTCCTCGAAATCCCTTTTGTATCTCCGCAACAACCTGGACTGATTTCCCATGTAACCCCATTTCGGCTGTGGGAACAGAGGCAGCCTCACCAGCATCCGCGCGATGTTCACCAAAGCCCATATCGACATGAAGAGCGCGAAAGCGGCCCGGCCGCCGCGCCGCGACATCGGCCCGTGCATGCAAAAATTCGTCACCGCAGCATCGCCGTATGTGCTTGCCCTCCGGCTGGGCTCATCTGATCGAAAAGATGCGTTCCGGTGGAAAAAGCTGGCGACTGCCGGATTCGAAAGATTCCAAGCAACTCATTAAGGCGACGCTCGCGTTAGCCGGCGTTGTAATTCTGCTACGATTACGATTTATTACTTGTGAAAAAACGAAAATCAATAATGAGCGCACAATTATTTCATAAGGTGAAGCATCCGCATGTTATATGAAAAGGAAAACACCATGATTCAGAAGTTCCCCGTCACAAGCATCTTGCTCGCGGCGCTCTCTTCCAGCGCGGCCCTTGGCGCGGATCTCCCCGTCGCTCCGCCCCCACCTCCACCCCCGGTGTTCACCTGGACCGGTTTCTACCTCGGTGCCAACCTCGGCTTTGGCGGTGACCGGTTCGTCTATCCATTCAGCGCGGCCGCAGTAGGAGGGGATGCAGCTTTCACGGGCAGTTTTTCAATCACCTCGAGCGGCATCATCGGTGGCGGCCAAGTTGGTTACAATTGGGAGTTCCCCAATAATTTTCTTCTCGGCTTCGAGACGGATTTCGACGGTGCCGCGATTCGTGGAAAGATCACGGCCGATGTCGGCGGCGGAACAGGCGGCGGTCCCCTGGGAGTTGCAGCC
The DNA here is from genome assembly GCA_035509135.1 of Methylocella sp. Classification (GTDB taxonomy): domain Bacteria; phylum Pseudomonadota; class Alphaproteobacteria; order Rhizobiales; family Beijerinckiaceae; genus Methylocapsa. The sequence continues at coordinate 2,949 of DATJLX010000282.1, read as the reverse complement.
GAAGTCGGAAGCAGAATCAATTATATCGGTACCGTACGCGCCCGCGCCGGTTACGCCTGGGATCGGTTCCTCGTTTACGCAACCGGCGGATTTGCCTACGGCCAAGTGAATTCCTCCGCCCAGGCGGCGGTTGGGGCTGGCGGCGGCGGTGGTGCGATTTCCGCCTCGGAAACAAGCAGCCGCGTTGGTTGGACGGTTGGCGGCGGCTTTGAATATGCCATCACCCAGAATCTGACCGTGAAGACCGAGTATCTCTACGTCAATCTGGGGACGCCCACTGCAATCAATCAAGACTTTCTTGGTGTTGTTGGGGTCAACGTCGGTGAAAAGACGACCGCCAATATCGTTCGGGCCGGCTTGAACTATAAATTCGACGGGTTCCTGCCAACACCGGTCGCCGCCAGATATTGATGCAGGATATCTCGCGCCACGGCTTCGAAGCGGGCGGCTTTTGGGAAAAGCTTTGCCGCCCGCCTCACCTGTCACCTGTGCAACGAGTATAGTTCAATAATGGATCGGGGATTCGCGAAGGCAGGGGCACTTCATCAATAAGGTCCGCGCGACGCGATATCATCGATGACCTGGTTCAGTTGCGCGATGCGAGCGTCATAGGCCTTGGTCAAGCAAGCCACCTTTCCACCGCACGCCTCGCGCGTCTTCAGCCATTGCCGCTGCGCATCGCCGATATCGCCACGCTGACCCATGGCGACCAGCGATGTCGCGATGCCAAACAATGTCGCCATCCTCGCTTCGGCCTGGCCGAGCGAATAGGTTTGGCAGATGGCGCGTTGCGCCGGTGAGCTCGCTTTGGAGCAGTCGATCGGCGCATAATCGGCCCCGCTTGCCAAGCGGGGGCTCATGAGAGTGGACGCCGCGATCACGGCAGCCAGCAGACGCCCCATTGACGCTCTCCCTTTCAACCAGCAGCTGTCATGCTATAGGCGAAGGGATCGAAACGAAAAAGGCTTTTGTCATGACTCGGCAATTGCGAAAGAGGTCCATGATGCACAAAGGCCGGCTTGAAGCCTTCACCGATGGGGTGATCGCCGTCATCATCACCATCATGGTGCTGGAGATGAAGGTGCCGCAAGGCTCCGGCTTTGCCGCGCTCGTCCCCGGCCTGCCCGTATTCCTCACCTATGTCTTGAGCTACACAAACGTTGCCATCTTTTGGAACAACCACCACCACATGCTGCAGGCCAGCGAGCGGGTCGATGGCCGGGTTCTGTGGGCGAATCTGTTCTTTCTTTTCTGGCTTTCCCTGGTGCCGTTCGTGATCCGTTGGATGGATGAGACCGATTTTGCCGCGCTGCCAACCGCGGCTTATGGATTTATCCTTATGATGGCCGCGATCGGCTATCTCATGTTGGAGCGGATGCTCATCCTCGCCAACGGCCCGGATTCGAGGCTCGCCCGGGCCGTCGGAAGCGATCTGAAAGCCAAGCTTTCCCTCGCTATCTACGCCGCGGCGATTCTGCTGGCCTTTGTTCAACCTTGGATCGCGATCGCGCTCTATGTCGCCGTCGCGCTGATGTGGTTTGTTCCCGACCAGCGGATCGAATCGCTGATTTAAGCGATGGTCCCGTTGAAAACGGGCCTCTCTTCCAGCGGCGGGAAATTGCCCTATATTTCGGCCGGACAGGGAGTTGATGGGGTGGCGGGCGAAGAAAACCGGGAGACATGGCCAGACCTTCCCTACGCGGCCTGGCGGGATAGCTGTGCGACGCTTCAGCTGTGGACCCAGATCGTTGGCAAAATTCGGCTGTCGCGGACTCCCTGGCTCAATCATTCCTGGCATGTCACGCTTTACGTGACAGCACGCGGGCTCACGACCTCGCCGATTCCATTCGGCGAACAGTCGTTTCAGATCGACTTTGATTTCATCGGCCAAGTGCTGCGTATCGAGGTCAGCAACGGGGCGCAGCGGCAATTGCCGCTCCGGGCGCAAGCGGTCGCGGATTTTTATGCGGCTTTGAGGGCGGCTTTGGCGGACCTTGGGATCGAGATGAAAATCGACGAGCGGCCCAATGAGGTGCCAAACCCTATTCGCTTCAGCGAGGACCACACGCATGCCGCTTATGACCCCGAATATGCATATCGCTTCTGGAGGGTCCTTCTGCAGGCCGATCGCCTGTTCAAGCTTTTCCGCACGGGCTTCATCGGCAAGTGCAGCCCGGTGCATCTCTTCTGGGGCAGTTTCGATCTGGCGGTGACGCGTTTTTCCGGCCGCCGCGCGCCTCTTCATCCGGGCGGCGTTCCCAATCTTCCGGATCCGCTTGTGTGTGAAGCCTATTCCCATGAGGAGAGCAGCGCGGGTTTCTGGCCGGGCGGCGGCGGCATCGAATATCCGGCGTTTTATTCCTATGCCTATCCCGAACCTGCGGCCCTTAAAGCGGCCGCCGTCCGGCCGAAGGCCGCATTCTACAGCGAGGCGCTGAAAGAGTTCATCCTGCCCTATGATGCGGTGCGAACCGCCGCGTCGCCCGATGAGACTCTCCTCGAATTTCTGCAAAGCACATATGAGGCGGCTGCCAGCGCTGGTCATTGGGACCGCGCGGCGCTCGAATGCCCGCTGGGACGAGCGGGCGTCCCCCGCCCGGTTTCATGAGTGAGGCTCGTCCGTCCGTTCCGCCTTTGCATTTTGCGCGGCAATCAAGGTTCGCGTTGAAAAGCACGGAAAATGCTTTGTGCGCAAATTCGCGAAACCGACTTTGTGACAAGGTCGTGGCAAGGCCATTGGGAAACGCTTAGGATCATTGAGCCTTGGTTCAACCGTGGAAAAAGATGGCCGAGATTTCAGCGCCCTTTGATACACTCACGTTTCGCCTGATAGCCGGGCTCGTGACAGGCCTCATTCTCGGCAGCTTCGTGACGATGCTGAGCTATCGTCTGCCGCGCCGCCTCTCGATAATCAAGCCGGGCTCGCATTGTCCCGCCTGCAAGACTCCG
>DATJLX010000281.1:0-2796 GCA_035509135.1 Methylocella sp. | reverse complement strand
CCCAAATTCTGACTGGCTCCGCGGGCCTATCCTATCTCTGGAATGGCACGCGGTTCAGCACTGACATGTTCTACGGCAGCGGCTTGCGCAGCGGCGACGCCAATATCAGCCACGAACAACCTTATGCGCAGTTCAATGTTGGCCTGACGCATGAGTTTAAAGGCTGGAACCTGCAGCCTCTCACGGTGCGCTTCGACGTGGTGAACGTCTTCGACACGCTCTATCAGATCAGGAGTGGAACCGGCATCGGCGTGTTCGCACCACAATATGGGCCGCGGCGAGGTTTTTTCGCTGGACTGTCGCAGAAATTTTGATGGAATCAAATACCCGCGCTTGTGGCCAGGGTTTACATAGTCAAGCTCGTGCCACTATTTTGCGCGGTGGACGTGCTCTTGGCGCGCGCCTACAAAGATGGGCAGCGGCGCACAGCCGTGGCGGCACGCTTGTCAGGCACACCGCCGGTTCGGGGCTTTGGATGTTTAAAAAAATCCTCATCGCAAATCGAGGTGAGATCGCCTGCCGGGTCATTAAGACAGCGCGCCGGATGGGGATTGCGACGGTTGCTGTTTATTCCGATGCCGACAGGGACGCTTTGCATGTGGACATGGCTGACGAGGCCGTGCGGATCGGGCCGCCGCCCGCGGCGGAAAGCTATCTTGTCATCGAAAACCTCATCGCGGCGTGCAAGGTGAGCGGCGCGGAAGCGATCCACCCGGGCTATGGGTTCTTGTCGGAGCAGGCGGCTTTCGCGCGCGCGCTCGACGCAAGCGGCATCGTCTTTATCGGCCCGAACTCAGGGGCCATCGAGGCCATGGGCGATAAGATCGAATCCAAAAAAATCGCTCAATTTGCTGGTGTGGCAACCGTGCCAGGGTTTCCGGGCATTATCGGCGACGCGGTCATGGCGGAAGACATTGCCGATGCCGTCGGCTATCCGGTCATGATCAAGGCCTCGGCCGGCGGCGGCGGCAAAGGGATGCGGGTCGTCCATGCGAGGGAAGAGATGGCCGAGGGTTTCGCCCGCGCCACATCCGAGGCGAAATCCGCTTTCGGCGATGACCGGGTCTTCATTGAAAAATTCCTCGCCAATCCGCGTCACATCGAAATCCAGGTGCTGGGCGATAAGCACGGAAACATCATTCATCTTGGTGAGCGCGAATGCTCGATCCAGCGCCGTCATCAAAAAATTATCGAAGAAGCACCATCTCCTTTCATTGGAGAGAAGACCCGCCGCGCGATGGGCGAACAGGCGATCGCGCTCGCCCGGGCCGTGAATTATGATTCGGCCGGGACCGTCGAATTCATCGCCACTCCGGATGGGAGCTTTTATTTTCTCGAAATGAACACACGGCTTCAAGTCGAGCACCCGGTGACCGAGCTGATTACCGGCATAGACCTCGTCGAGCAGATGATCCAATCGGCCTCTGGACAGAGGCTCGCCATATCGCAAGGCGATGTTCATCTCTATGGCTCGGCGGTAGAATGCCGCGTCGCGGCCGAAGACCCGGCACGGAATTTTCTACCCTCGGCCGGACGGCTTAGGACCTACCGTCCGCCAACCGGGGGCAAGCGCGATGGTGTGACATTGCGCATCGACTCAGGTGTCCGCGAAGGCGGCGATGTGTCCATCCATTATGATTCCTTGATCGCCAAGCTGGTGACCCACGCGCCCGATCGAACGGCGGCGATCGCAGCGCAGGCGCAAGCGCTCGATTCCTTTGTCATCGAGGGCGTCGCCAACACGATTTCTTTTCTTGCCGCCGTGATGGGGCACAAACGCTTTCGTGCGGGCGAGCTCTCAACGGGCTTTCTCGCCGAGGAGTATCCGCGGGGTTTCATGCCGCTTGTGCCATGCGGCGAGACGGCGGAGCTGCTCGCTTGTGTCGCGGCCACGGCCGATCACCGGATGAATGAACGCAAGCGCATGATTTCGGGCCAGATGCCAACAGCCCATCCGGTCCGTTTTGACCGCGCGCGTTCGGTCATGCTCGGAAAAACCCGCTATGACGTTCATCTCAATGACGCACGCAAAGGATTGGCCGTACAATTTGATAAAACCGGCCGCGAGCGCCTATGCATTTTCGATTGGGTGCCGGGTCAGCCGGTCTGGAGCGGCATGATTGATGGCGAAAAAGCCGTCGTCCAACTGCGCCCCATTCTCAATGGCTATCACCTTGCGCATGGCGGCTTTGCGGCGGAGGCCCGCGTGTTCACGAAAGGCGAGGTGGAACTCGCCTTGCTCATGCCGGAGAAAAGGACGTCGTCTGGTCCCAATTTTCTGCGATGTCCAATGCCTTGCCTCGTCAAATCGATCTCCGTTGTCGCCGGTCAGACAGTCAGGACCGGCGAAACCCTCTGCATCATCGAGGCGATGAAAATGGAAACGGCCGTGCGCGCCGAACGCGATGCGACGGTTGAGAAAATCTACGTTCAACCGGGCGATTCCCTCGCCGTCGATGCGATCATCATGGCGTTTGCGTGAGCGACGCTTCGATTGCGCGAGCATCCGGCGCCGGTTCCGCGCAATCCGCGGAGTCAATTTGGGTGGGAGAAAGCGGGACAAAGAGCGCCCCGGTGAGCGTCCAAATAGCATCACAAGTGAAGAGAATTTCGTTTTGTCAGATTGCGCCATGCCAAGGCGCAACGGCTTGCCGCTCAACAGCTTGTATTTGATGGTATATCCCAGCAAGCTTGCTGTCCACTAGCCTCATCCTTTAATTGGATTCTACTGTAATTTAGATTGATTTTCTCTGTCAGGACTTGATTTTCAGAAGCATTTGTTTCAAGTTTCGAAAC
>DATJLX010000280.1:0-3146 GCA_035509135.1 Methylocella sp. | reverse complement strand
GCCGGTTTGCCGCCGGGTCCCCGTTCGACCACCGGAATGCCCGAAATTCCATGCCGCCGCATCAAGGCCAGCGCATCGGCCAGCGTTTCATCCGGGAAGATCGTAATCGGATCGACGACCATGCCGCTCTCATAACGCTTGACCTTGCGAACCTCCTCGGCCTGTTCGGTGGGACTTAAATTTCGATGAATGACGCCGATCCCGCCGGCCTCGGCAAGCGCGATGGCAAGTCTCGCCTCGGTGACGGTATCCATGGCCGAAGACACGATCGGAATGTTCAAACTAATCGTCGGTGTGAGTTTCGTTTTCAGATCCGCCGCACCCGGCAGGACTGCCGAATGGCCCGGCAGAAGCAGCACATCGTCGAAAGTCAGCGCTTCGTTCAGAGGCGGTCGGTTGATCAAGGCCAATGCCAACTCCGTGTTAGCCTCCCGGCAAGAGAATAAGGCTCCCGGCGCCGCGAGAAGTGTGCGGGATGTCGCTTTCGCAAATGGCAGCGGTTGAGAGTTGCCCGCGGCTCATAGCACGCTCCGGGCGGCGCGCAAAGACGGCCTCGGAGATGGCCATCAAACGGCCGGATCCGGCAGCCTGGGCTTTGGGCAGCCCGGCCGTGGCATGACAGGTTTCAATCCCGCCTGCCAGCCCCTATATCAGGCTCAGCCCGGGATTTTGCGTGCGCAAGGCTTGCCCTTCACACAGATTTGCGGGTTCGAGAAAGAATTCCCTCAATTCAACCCGTGAGAGCATGTCCGGCTGACAAGTGGCAGCGTCATCAATCGAATAGGCAAAAAGTTTTCATTCATTGCCTCGATCTTCCCATATCTTCCCGTCCATCCGAAAAATCCGTCCGGGAGCTTTGCGTTTGCCTTCCTATCTCATCTCGGCGCTCACCGTTGCTTGCGCCTTGTTCATGGAAAACCTCGACTCGACCGTCATCGCGACATCGCTGCCCGCGATTGCCAGGGATCTTAGCGAAAATCCGATTTCTTTGAAGCTTGCTCTCACGTCTTATCTCTTTTCGGTCGCGATTTTCATTCCGGCGAGCGGCTGGGCCGCCGACCGTTTCGGCGCCCGCAAAATCTTCCGGCTTGCCATTCTCGTCTTCACCTTGGGCTCGGTCTTGTGCGGCATGGCGTCATCTTTGCCAGAACTTGTCGGCGCCCGCACGCTCCAAGGTCTTGGCGGCGCCATGATGGTTCCGGTCGGCCGCCTTGTGCTTTTGCGCTCGGTCGAGCCTACCGAGCTTGTGAATGCGCTTTCCTGGCTGACGATTCCGGCGCTTCTTGGCCCGATTGTAGGACCGCTGCTCGGCGGCTTCATCACCACCTATTTTCATTGGCGGTGGATTTTTTGGATCAATGTGCCGATTGGCATAGTGGGGCTTATTCTTGCCACCGCATTCATGGAGGAGGCGGGAGCGAAGGCACCGTGGCCTTTCGACACGGCGGGCTTTCTGCTCTGCGGGCTCGGCCTTGCCTCCGTTCTCTTTGGGCTTGGCGGCGCTGGCCGCGGCGTCGTGCCGTGGGAAGATGCGATTTCGATGGGAGGCTTGGGCGCCATCGCCCTGGCCATTTATGCCGTGCATGCACGGCGTGCCGCATTTCCGCTGATCGATCTCAGTCTTCTTTCGATCGCAACCTTCCGGGCCGGCGTGATGGGAGGCTCCTTGTTCCGGATCGGAATCGGCTCCATTCCTTTCTTGCTGCCTCTGATGTTGCAAACGAGCTTTGGGATGAATCCTTTTCAATCGGGCTCGGTGACCTTCATTGCCTCGGTCGGGGCGATGGCGATGAAAACCACCGCGGCGCCGATCCTTCGCATGTTCGGCTTTCGCCGCGTGCTTGTCTTTGACGCTATTCTGAGTGCCGCCTTCCTCGCCAGCTATGGCTTTTTCACGCCTGCGACGCCCATTCTTTTGATGATGAGCGTGCTGCTCATTGGCGGCTTTGTGCGCTCGCTCGAATTCACGAGCCTTAATGCACTCTCCTTCGCGGACATCGAACCCTCGAAGATGAGCCGGGCCGTGAGCTTTTCTTCCGCCGCACAGCAATTGTCGCTGAGCCTCGGCATCGCAGCCGGAGCCGGCGCCTTGCAAGGCTTTGCCCTGCTTGATCCCAGCGCGGCGGTCTTTGATCTCGATAATTTCAGATGGGCCTTTGTAACAATGGGGGCCGTCTCCCTGATCGCGGCCGTCCCTTTCTCGCGTCTGCCGCCAACCGCGGGATCGAATCTTGTCCGCCGCCGGGCCGAGCGCAAGGCCGGGGACATCCCGCCGCCGGAGGAATGAGAGGACCTCACCTTACGGCCTGCCCCGGAAGCCCAGGGCCAGCACATAAAGCTCGGCCGAACCGGCGCGGCTGGCTTGCGGCTTCACATGGCGGACCGTGGCGAATTCGCGTTTTAGCCGGGCGAGCAGCGCATGCTCGGTGCCGCCCTGTATGACCTTGGCGAGAAAGGCGCCGCCTTCGGCCAGAACCTCGCAGGCAAAATCACCGGCCAGCTCGACAAGTCCGATGATCCGCAGCTGATCGGTTTTCTTGTGCCCGGTCGCATTCGCGGCCATGTCGGACAGAACCACATCCGCCTTGCCGCCGAGCCATTCCATGAGCCGCTCCGGCGCCTCTTGCATAAGAAAATCCATGACCTTGAATTCGACGCCCGGCAGCGGCTCCATGTCAAGAAGGTCGATGCCGATCACCCTGCCCTTGCCCCGCTCCGCGCCAACCTTGCCCGCCGCGACCTGCGACCAGCCGCCGGGCGCCGCGCCGAGATCGACGACCCTCTGACCAGGTTTCAAGAAATGATAGCGCTCGTCAATCTCGATCAGCTTATAGGCGGCGCGCGACCGGAACCCCTCCCGCTTGGCCTTCGCCACATAGGGATCGTTGAGCTGGCGCTCAAGCCAAAGGGTCGAGGAAAGCGTGCGTTTGCGCGCGGTCTTCACCCGCGTCTTCAGCGAGCGGCCACCCTCGCGGCCGGAGGATTTTGTTTCTGTCAAGGTGAGATCCAATTGAAGCACAAGACGTCAGCTTTATAACGCCAGCCGCTGCAAGTCCCGTGAAGTTTGGGAGAAAGCCAATTAAAAGTTGCTGGCCCGGATCACTTTTGGGCGGCCGCTTTTGACCCAAAGCGGACTGACCTTGCCC
>DATJLX010000279.1:0-6703 GCA_035509135.1 Methylocella sp. | reverse complement strand
TTATTGGAATCTTGGCGTGAATTCCAATCGAGCCTTCCAAATCATTCGCGATATCTGGTTTGCCACCTCGATCGAATTGCCCGTCAATATTTTTATGGAGGCGCCGACCATCCGGCGGATGGCAGCCGCGATCTATGATGGCACGGGGCTCGTCGCTCCGGATCTGGTCCGATTGCGCGACGGCAACGAGGATGCGCCGCTCTTCCTGTTTCCGGGCGGCGGCGGCGTCTTGATCGAGCTGACCGATCTGGTCCGTGCGCTCGATTATCCCGGGGTCGTTTACGGCATTCCGTTTTCAGGGCTCGATGGAGTAGGGCCAACCTATGATCGTTTTGAGACGGAAGCCGAGCGCTCACTCAGGCTCATCCGGCAAGTGCAGCCGATCGGTCCCTACCGGCTGGTGGGTTATTCTATCGGGGGGATCACCGCATTGGAGACCGCAAGAAAGATCATGAAGGAAGGCAACGAAACCGTGTTTCTGGGCCTGATCGATACGCCGCAGAATGATCACTCTTGGCCGTTCAAGGTCTGGCTGGCTTTCATCCTGCGCAAATACGTCAGCAAGCTGCGAAATATGCGGCTGCGGCAGGTGATGCGGCGGACTCCGCATAAGTCCGCGCCATGCAAGATTGCCATTGGCCCGCGCCGCCGTGGCACGCAAATCGAATTCCGCTTCCGCAATCCTCATCATCCGAATTATCCGTACTGCTCACCTTATTGGGTGGCCCATCATACGCCAAATTACGGCCAGGTCGGCGCGAATGCCTGTCGAATGAAGGGCTTGTACACGCCGAGCCGCTATGACGCGAAGCTGTTCTTCTTCGCCACGGCCGGCGGCGATCCCTGGGTCTGCGATCCGGAAGACGTCTGGCCGAAATATTTGCCCAACGCGGAATGGCTTCGCCTGCCGGGCAATCATTTGAGCTTGATGATTGGCCGCAATGCTGTGCGTCTGGCCAAGGAAATTTCGGAGCGCTTGAAACAGGTCGCTCCGCCGGCTGAGCCGCGTTTAGCATCGCATGATATGTCTCCTTCTCGGGGCCCTTCTTCCGTTTTGGTGCAGCCGGATCGCCTTAACGGCAGCGTGTAGAAATTTGAGTGTGCTTCCCGGCTGGAGACGGGTGGAACCATCCACGTCTTCGCCGACCGCGACCTTGCCGGGTTGAGCATGCGGTCGAGTTGAGGGGGAAGTCGGCTCACCCGCGTTGCGAAGCGATGGCGCGCTCGAAGGCGGCTTCGGCCTCGAGACTCTCGCGGTCGCGGCCGATCGTTGCAACTGCCAATAGTCTATCGCCGCGATAATAGCGGATCGCGCAGTCGCGGGCTTCGAGACGGCCATCGATTTCCGTCTTGTCCCATCGTTCGGCATGCCCCGTATAGGCAATTGTCAGATCATAGTTCTCGCTCCAAAAGAAGGGAACGGCGTCGAACCGTTCCTTGGCGCCGAGAATATTGCGCGCCGCCGTCTGTCCCTGCCGCTCGGCGACAACGAAATGCTCGACGCGGATGGCATCGCCAGTGAGCGGGTCGGGCCAGCGTGCGATATCGCCAGCCGCGAAAATGCCGGGGACGTTTGTCTCAAGATAAGCGTTCACCGCGACTCCGCGGTCGATCGCAAGCCCTGCTTGTTCGGCCAAGGCAGTCAAGGGCCGCACGCCGATTCCCACGACAACCAGATCGGCGTCGAGGCTTTCGCCGTTTTTCAAAGCGACGGCTCGTTCCGTGATCGCGACCGCGGTCGTGCCGAGGTGGAAGGTGACGCCGTGCTCCGCATGGATCTGGCGGATGAACTGTCCGGCTTCCAGCCCCAAAACCCGCTCCATCGGAATCGTCTCGGGTGCCACGACATCGACCGCGATATGGCGGGCGCGGAGCGATGCCGCGACTTCGAGGCCGATGAAGCTCGCGCCGATCACAACGGCCCGCCGGGCGTCCCGGGTCTTGGCGACAAGCGCACGGCTGTCGGCGAGGGAACGCAAATAATGCACATGCGGGAGAGCACCGCCAGGAATGTCGAGCCGCACTGGCTCGGCGCCCGTGGCGAGGAGAAGCGCGTCGTAGGCCAATTCGCTGGCTCCTGTGAGCCGGAGCTTACCCTTCGCGGGGTCGATTGCGGCAACCCTTGTGGCGAGACGCAGATCGATGTCATGCTCCTTGTAGAAGTCCGGCGAACGCAAAGGGATCCAGTCCTCTTCCGCCGTCCCCGCGAGGTAGCCCTTGGAGAGGTTCGGGCGATCGTAGGGAGGGCTATCATCGGCGCTCAGCAGTGTGATGGGGCCAGAAAAGCCCTCCTTGCGGAGCGTTTCGGCGGCGGCATTGCCCGCCGCGCCGCCACCTATGATGACGACGGTTCGCGGCTCGCGCGGCGAGGTGCGCGGGGACGGCGCCGGAGGTTCAAGTTTGTCCTGGACATAGATGGTGCGATCCCGCCGTTCCACGCGCCAGGAGGAAACCGGGTTGAGAGCGGGAGCCCGCAGGGCCTCGCCGGTGCGCAAAGAGAAACAGGCATGATGCCATGGGCAGCGAATCGTTTCGCCAACAAGGAGCCCATCGCTGAGCGGCGCGCCATAATGGGTGCATGTGGCGCCGATCGCAAAAACCTCTTCGCCCCGGCGGGCAAGCAGCACGGCTTCTTCGCCGGCATGACCGGCAAGCATGCCTCCGTCGGGGAGATCGTCAAATGCAACGCCTTGCCGAAAATCCGGGCCGGTTGGATTGGCGGAGTCCGAACTCATGGCAGCCTCCCTCGCACCCGTGTTTTCCCGGGGTTCATACACGTCCCCGCGCACCGCTCCCGCCTCGTGCTTGCGAAGGGCGGCGCCGGCTTTACCGTTAGACGTCCGCGAAGCGCGATGGTTCCATCACGAGATAGCGGAGATCAGAAAAACGGGGGCGGCAGGCGAGGGAAGAGATGCGTCGCTCAAGTCAGATCGAAAGGCCGTTCTGCGCGGCGAGCTGGCCGAGGTTGGCGAGCGGCCGTGCCCCGATGTGCTGGATGATTTCGGCCGCGGCAAGCGCGCCAAGCCGCGCGCAGGTTTCATGACTTTTGTTTCTCGTGAGTCCGGCCAGAAATCCGGCCGCGAAGAGATCGCCGGCCCCTGTCGTATCGACAACGGCCTCGACGGGAAAAGCCGGGACGGCGAGAACCTCGCCTTGGCTTATGATCACCGAGCCGTGCTCCGAGCGGGTGACGACGCCGAGGATATTTTCGCCGCGCAGCAGTGCGGCGGCCGTGTCGAAGTCCGCCGTTTGATAAAGCGAATGCAGCTCGCTTTCATTGGCAAAGACGATCTGCACCAAACCCGAACGGATGAGCCCAAGGAACTCATCCCGGTAACGGTCGACGCAAAAGGAATCCGATAAAGTCAAAGCAACCTTTTGCCCGGCGGCCTTGGCGATTTTCGCGGCCTTGGTCAAAGCGGCTTTCGCGGCGGGGGGATCCCAAAGATAGCCTTCGAGATAGATGATCGCCGACTGCCTGACGCGGTCTTCATCGACATCGGCCTCGGAGAGATTCTGGCAGGCCCCCAGGAACGTGTTCATCGTGCGCTGACCGTCCGGCGTCACAAGCACGAGACAGCGTCCGCTGGCGGGGCCATCCTTCGCGAAGGGGGTTGAAAAATCGACATTGGCGGCGCGGATATCGTGGGCGAAGGCGGTGCCCGCTTCATCGGCTTTCAGTTTGCCTATGAATGCGGCATTGCATCCAAGGCTCGCCGTGCCGATGACGGTATTGGCGGCCGATCCGCCGGAGATGATTGTCGCCGGACCCATGGCATTATAAAGAGCCCCGGCGCGCGCCTCGTCGATCAGCATCATGCCGCCTTTGTTGAGGCCCTGGACCGCGAGGAAATCATCGTCGGTCCGGCTGATGACGTCGACGATGGCGTTGCCAAGACCAAGAACATCGAACCGGGTGGATGACATCGATATCCCCGCGAAAGCGAAAGAGCGAATGGAAAGGGATCGCGGGATGTCGCCGAATGCGCGCTTCCCATCCACGCTTTAGCGAAGCAGCTATCAGAATGGGTTGAGCGAAAGCAAGCGATGTTTCCGCATAACGGCTCGGCGCGGATCGGAAAACCGATAAAGGCCGTGCACGGGGGTGCAATGGAAACAATGGCTATGCGACGTTAGGGCTCGCTCCCCTGACCGACAGCCTGACGACTCCTGTTGCGGCTACTTGCTGCCGGATGCCATACTTCCTGCGGTACGAGCGGCCCTCCCTCGCTGGAGGAGGCTCTTAAAAATATTTTGGATAATGCTTACCCTTCGCCAGGATGAAAAGGCGAAACGCACTCTTGCTGTGTCCCCGGGCAGGTGAGTTAAACAGGCCTTTCAGCCAGATTTATCTCCGATGCCTGCGGTTGCTGGCCTGGGCTGGCAAGCGGGCGAAACGGCACTGATAAAGCCCGAAAGCTGTTGCCAAGGTGGAAATCACGGCAGCACTGAGCAGATCCAGTTCGATCATCGGAAAATCTCCTTCTTTAAAAACCTCTCCTCTCAGCAATTTTCATACCATATCCAGTAGCTGCGCCTTGGCAAAATCACGGACCGCTCCGCCATTTTTCTCCCTTAGGACAAATCCTTCTCTCAAAGACCTTCGAACAGGGCAGTCGATAGATAGCGCTCGGCGAAGGACGGGATGATGAGGACGATGTTTTTGCCTTCAAATTCCGGGCGCAGGCCGATTTCGATCGCGGCGGCGACGGCGGCACCGGAGGAGATGCCAACCGGGATGCCTTCCAAGCGCGCGACGAGCCGCGCCGTGTCGAAGGCTGTCTGGTTGCCGACGGTCAAGACTTCGTCGATCAGAGATCGATCGAGGATCGCCGGAACGAATCCCGCGCCGATGCCCTGAATCTTGTGTGGCCCGGGCTGCCCACCGGAAAGAACCGGCGAATCTTCCGGCTCGACGGCGATGACTTTCAGACCGGGCCGTCGCGGTTTCAGGACTTGCGCCACTCCGGTGATGGTCCCCCCGGTGCCGACGGCCGAAACAAAAGCGTCGATCTCGCCCTTGGTATCGTTCCAGATTTCCTCGGCGGTTGTGAGACGGTGGATCTCGACATTCGCCGGATTTTCAAACTGCTTCGGGATGACGGCACCCGCTATCGACTCGGCAAGTTCCTGGGCCTTGGCGATCGAGCCTTTCATGCCTTGCGGCGCGGGCGTCAGAACGAGCTCGGCGCCGAGCAGGGCCAGCATCTTGCGGCGCTCGATCGACATCGATTCCGGCATGACGAGGATGAGCTTATAGCCGCGCGCCGCCGCAACGAAAGCCAGCGCGATCCCGGTATTGCCAGATGTCGGCTCGATGAGGGTGTTTCTGCCGGGGGCGATTTTGCCAGCCGCTTCCATGACCGAGATCATGTGGACACCGATCCTGTCCTTGACGCTGGCGATGGGATTGAAGAATTCGAGCTTGGCGAGAAGGTTGGCCTTAACGCCCTTTTCCGCGGCGATTTTTTTGAGGCGCACGAGAGGCGTATCGCCGATCGTCTCGGTGATCGAATCATAAATGCGGCCACGGCCCGGCGGATGCGCCGCGTCAGGGGTTTCGATTGGTTTTGCGGCTGTTTGGGCCATGATTGTTCCTCAAGATAGACGGCTCAATTTTTCCCGGCCAAGAATCGGCCACCCTCGCGGCGGATAAACACGGCAAAATATTCCTCCGCGGCCGGCATACCCCCTCCCCGTCAAGCAAATCATCGAATGATCGCGTGATCAAGCCAAAGGCGTAGGAGCAGGATCATGAGACATTCAGGATCCTGCTTCATCATCGAACAGCCGCCGTAACGTCCGGCGCCGGGCCATTCTCAGCCGCGCGGCTGAGGCACGATCCGCAAATAGGGGCGCGGCGCTTTCCAGCCTTCGGGGTAGATCTTTTTGGCGTCTTCGTCGGAAACCGAGCCCGCGATGATGACCTCTTCACCCTGTTTCCAGTTGACCGGCGTGGCGACCTTGTGTTTGGCGGTCAGTTGCAGCGAGTCGATCACCCGCAGCACCTCGTCGAAATTGCGGCCGGTTGTCATCGGGTAGACGATAATCAGTTTGATCTTCTTGTCCGGCCCAATGACGAAGACGTTGCGGACAGTCTGATTGTCGGCCGGGGTCCGCGTGGAAGGGTCACCCGAGGCGCTGGCCGGGAGCATTCCGTAAAGTTTCGAGATGCTCAAATCCGTGTCGCCGATCATCGGATAGTTCGGCGCCGTGCCTTGCGTCTCCGCGATATCGGATGCCCACTTCGCGTGATTGTCCACAGGATCGACGCTGAGCCCGATGATCTTGGTGTTGCGGCGATCGAATTCCGGCTTCAGTTTCGCCATATAGCCGAGTTCCGTCGTGCAGACAGGCGTGAAGTCCTTCGGATGCGAGAATAAGACCGCCCAAGAGTCTCCAAGCCACTGATGAAAACGGATGTGGCCCTCGGTTGTATCGGCTTCAAAATCGGGGGCGGTATCGCCTAATTGTAGTGCCATTGATGTCCTCCAGAATGATCTCTGTTGCTTGCCGGCGCGCGGCCCGTGTTGATCACGGCTTTTTGTCTCACGTCCGCTCGCCGTTGTCGCTCTCGCGGCGGCTGATCGAACGCTTGCCGCGATAGTTTATGAAAAACTCGTCTATAGCCGCATCAAGTCGAATCTGTCGTGATGTCTACATCTTTGTTCTGCTTCGTTCTGCTGCATCATTTTATTTTATT
>DATJLX010000278.1:0-9663 GCA_035509135.1 Methylocella sp. | reverse complement strand
CAAGGGGTGGCATCCATGGGCGATACGCTGACCTCTCTCGTCAAGAATGACCTCTCTCATCAAGAAAGTGTGAAGTGAAGATCACCGAGATCACCCGCCACGCACTCCTTGATCATGCCACCGATGTGTTCGCCGAGAATGGGTTCGACCGCGCCTCGGTGCGCGAGATCACCCGGCGCGCGACGGTCAATCAGGCGGCGATCAATTATCACTTCGGCGGCAAGGAGGCTCTTTACCGCGAGGTTCTTCGTTTGGCCGTCGCGGCGCTCAATGATGCCTCGCTGCTCGACGAAGAAACCATTGGCAGCGTCTCCCGTGACGAGGCGGTGCGTCTTTTCATTCGCCAGCAGGTGACGCCGCTTTTGAAACACGGCCAGATCGGCCGTTATTTGCGCATTTTCGCATGGGAGACGATCGCGCCGACGCCTGTCTATAGTGATTTCATAGCGCGCGAGAAGCTGCCGATCCTGGACCAGGCCGAAACGATCGTCCGCCGGTTCCTGCCAACCGCCGCGACGCGCGAGGAAATCGCCATCGCGACGATTTGGCTCGCCCAGCAGGCGACCCCTTTCATCCGTCATTACGACGCGCTGTCGAAACCGCCGCTGAGCCTGAAGATCGACAAGCGCTTCATCGAACAGCTGGCCGCCGATCTCGGCCACATGGCGGTTGCCGCGCTCAGCGTGCGTGGCACCCTCGGCACCACACAGGGGGGCGCCGCATAATTGAAGTCAAATGAGAGAACATGATCCGCGCGAGCGGAGAGTGGTTTTACGAAAGCACCATGTGCTGTCAAGGTCTCTCGCGCGCCTTGCCAAGAAACGCCGCGAAGGCGGCGCGCGCCTCATCCGACCGCATGGCGATCGAAAACAGCCGCGCCTCCTCCTCGATCCTCGCCTGAATGTCCCGAGCCTCGCCGCGCATCATGCGGCGTGTCGCGGCAAGGGCGGCGCGGGGTTTGGCCGCAAGCTGCCCTGCCCTGCCGATCGCAACACCCCAAAGCTCGCTTGCCGGAACGATGGCGTTGGCAAGTCCGAGCCGCAGCGCCTCATCCGCACCGAAAGCCTCGCCGAGCAGCAAAAACTCGGCCGCCATCGCCATGCCGATCCGGCGCGGCAGGAGAAGCGAAGAGGCCGCTTCCGGCACGAGGCCGAGATCGACGAAGGGCAACCGGAACATCGTTTCCGGCGCGACATAGACGAGATCGCAATGCAGCATCATCGTCGCGCCGATGCCGATCGCGATGCCCTCGATCGCCGCGACAAGCGGCGTCTCACATGCAGCAAGCGCCTTGATGAACACAAAGGCGGGAAAATCCTTCGGTTCGCCAGGCGCTGCGCGAAAATCGGCGATATCATTGCCGGCCGTGAACAAGCCGCCCGAGCCAGCAAACAAGACGGCCCCGATCGCCGGATCGCGGTCGGCATCCTGCAGCGCCTCAGTTGCCGCCAAATACATGGCGCCGGTTAGCGCATTCTTTTTTTCGGGCCGGTCGAAGATCACACAGAGGACCGCCCCTTCGCGCTCGATCCGGACCTTTGGCGCTTGCATCATGGGTCTCGTCTTGTTGAATGCGGCCTTATGGGCAAAGAGCAGCAATACCCGCATGAACTGCGCCGGCACCGTGTGTCACATCGCGTTCAAGACCTCGGGCGCCGGTGGCGATTGTCTCGGCAAAAAAGCGCGCCGTCGCGATTCGCCCCGGCAAGGCCGGATCGCTATTCCCGCCAAGAGTAAGCCGGTGCGCGGCAAGCGCGCCCTTGGCCAGCGCCGTGCCGCCCCGAGCGAGCGCAAAAAGCCGCAGATAGGGCGTCGCGCCCGCGAGCGCATCCTCGGGGCGCGTGGCGGAAGCCTCCCGCATGAAATCCGTGGCGTGCTCCAAGGCCTCCACCGCGGCCGTCAAACAGGGCTCCATGTCCCCGAAACTTTCGGTGTTGCTCTCTGCAAGTGCCGCCGCCGACGCGCGCATGTCGTCGATCTCGCGCCGCACGACGGAGCCTTCCAATAGACCTAGCTTTCGCTGCACGAGGTCAATCGCTTGAATGCCATTGGTGCCTTCGTAGATCGCGGCGATCCGCGCGTCACGGGCGAATTGCGCGGCGCCAGTCTCCTCAATATAGCCCATGCCGCCATGAACCTGGATCCCGAGCGAGGCAACCTCATTGCCGATGTCGGTGGAGAACGCCTTGGCGATGGGCGTCAGCAGCGAGGCCCGCTGACCAGCGAATTCGCGCGCGGCTTTGTCATGTTCCCGGCGTGACCGATCGATCGACTCCGCCGTCATGAGGCAGATCGCCCGCGCCGCCGCGGTTAGCGCCTTCATCCTCATGAGCATGCGGGCGACGTCTGGATGACGCACAATGGGGCTCATCGCTTCCAAGTCGTCCCCCGCGGCATGCCCTTGACGCCTTTCCTTCGCATAGGCGAGCGCCTGTTGAAACGCGCGCTCAGCGATCGCGACGCCTTGAACACCGACGTTCAGCCTCGCGCTGTTCATCATGGTGAACATGCAGGCAAGCCCCTTGTTCTCCTCGCCGACAAGAAAGCCAATCGCGCCCCCATGATCACCATAAACCATGGTGCAGGTGGGCGAGGCATGAATACCGAGCTTGTGCTCGAGCGAGGTGCACCTAACATCATTGCGCGCGCCAAGCGAGCCATCGGCCTGAACAAGAAATTTTGGCACCAGGAAAAGCGAGATGCCGCGCGTGCCTTTCGGCGCATCGGGCAAGCGCGCCAGCACGAAATGGACGATATTCCCGGCCATATCGTGCTCGCCATAGGTGATGAAAATCTTCGAGCCGAAGAGCTTATAGGTTCCACCCGGCTGACGCTCGGCCCTGGTCTTGAGGGCACCCAAATCGGAGCCTGCCTGCGGCTCGGTCAAATTCATGGTGCCTGTCCATTCCCCGGCGACGAGCTTGCCAAGAAAGAGTGTCTTAAGCGCCTCAGAGGCATGCGACTGCAAAGCCTCGATGGCGCCGAGCGTGAGAAGCGGGCAAAGGCTGAATGCCATATTCGCCGCGTTCCAGATCTCGATGCAGGCGGTGTTGAGGATCACCGGCAAGTCCATGCCGCCATGGCTGGATGAGCCGGTGATCGCGTTCCATCCCCCGGCTGTCCATTGTCTGTAGGCTTCGGCAAAGCCTGGCGCGGCGATCACCCTGCCCGCCTCGAACTGTGCTCCTTTCGTGTCGCCAATGCGGTTTAACGGCGCAAGAACGTTCTCGGCGAATTTTCCTGCTTCCGTCAGGGTCGCCTTAGCCAATCCATCGCCAAGATCCGCGTAGATTCCGTCTTTGCATCCAAAATCTGCACCCGCCTCATGAACCATGGCGAAAAGAATGTCAGCAATGGGAGCGCTATAGCTCATCGAGGTCTCCGCGGAGGATCTGAACTGGGTGCAACTTCAAGTTCACACGCCACAAAGATACAAAGGCTCCTCTATAGCAAACCCACACACTGCGTCCTAGGCCAAGTGCGTTCGCCGCAATTGACCCGCCAAGGTTCACTGCATGACGATAACGGCCTTACCCTTTGGTCGTCGGCCCGTTTCAAGGTCGGAGATGAGCGCAATGGCCTTTTCCAACGTGGCCTTACGGCCGATCGAAATCGGCAGCTTTCCGCTGGCCGCGAGATCGACGACCTTCTGGAGATTTTCCGCGCCCAGGCTGGCGAAGACGAATTTCCGATGCCGTGAAAACAGGCTCCGCATGAGTTTGGAGAATGTCGGGTTGATGTCGATAACGACGCCGCCGCGCTTGATCAGCGCATCGCCTTGGCGCGGCGTTAGGCTACCGTTGCAATCGAAGACGATGTCGAAACTCTTATTCAGATCGTCCGGTATGTCCTTCAAGTAGTCCAGGACCGGATCGGCACCGATTGCTCTGGTATCGGAGAGCGCGCCGGGACCAACACGTCCGGCCACCAATGCGCCCAGGGCTTTGGCGATATGGACAGCGGCCTGTCCCACGCCGCCATAGGCGCCGTTGACGAAGACCCGCTGCCCTGCTCTCAAATGGCCCTTCGAAACAAGCGCCAGCCAAGCGGTCACGCCTACGATTGGCAGAATAGCCGCGTCTTCGTAGGACAACGAGGTGGGTTTCTTTACGGCACGCTTCTCTTTGGTAATCACTTTTTCAGCAAAAGCACCCGACGTGTTCGGCGGGGTCGTACCGAGGACATCATCTCCAGCACAAAAGCGCGTCACCCCCGCGCCCACGCTTTCCACGACGCCTGAAAAATCGGAGCCCATCGCGCGCGGAAACTGCCCGCGCACCATGAATTTCAGGGCACCCTGCCGCACTTTCCAGTCGACGGGATTGATCGAGGCGGCCTTCACCCGCACCACGATCTCGTCCTTGCGCGGGGCGGGCAGTTCGTAAGTTTCCAAATGCATTTCTTCGGGCCCGCCGTAGCGGTAATATTGAATTCTTTTCATTGGAAGCTCCAAGAGCGCTTGCCCTCCATGTGGACTCCCGTGATCGAAAAGGAAACTCAAAAACTCGGAGCGGGTCAAAATCGAAAAAGCCGACCAGCTAATGGGACATGCTCCAGCATGTCACGCCACGTCCCATTCTTTACGCAACCTCGAGGGCCGCGACCTCGGCCAGCGCAGATTCGATTCCACGCCGGCACTGCTCAGGGCTGATGTTGACGCCCTCCGCGCGCACGAAGGCGATGTCAGTGACTCCAAGAAACCCAAAGAAGCCGCTGAGATAGGCCTCTTGATGGTCAAGAGAAGCCATGGGAGACGAAGAGGTGTAGAAGGCGCCGCGCGACGAGACAATGATCACCGCAAGACCCTCCATGCCTGTTTCAGTATAGCGGAATGTCTTGCCGGCGACGGCAAGGCAATCGATCCAGGCCTTCAATTGGCTTGGGACACCGAAATTGTACATTGGCGCTCCAATGACGACGATATCCGCCGCAAGAAATTCATCCAGAACCTTGGCACTCAGCACAAAATCATTGTCCGCAGCCGCGCTCGGCTGCCCAGCTGCTGGCTGCCGAGCGGCAAGAATGGAACCAGACAAATGCGGCACCGGCTCGGCTGCGAGGTCTCGGTAGATGACGTCCAGGTCTGGTGTGGCCTGACGTCTGGTGTGGCCTGACGCAATTTGGCGACGATTTCGGTGGTAAGCTCTCACGGATTAAGCGCCCATAACGCTGGAATCGACCTGCAGAAGTTTCATGGCCAAAGCCCTTCCCTGGTACACTATATGAGTGCCCATCTAGGACCGGCGCAAGGAGGCACTTTTTTGGAACCAGGTCACAATCAGGTGCCTAGATATTGCAACCGCGTCGCGCCGGTTCTGTCGAGGATTGGCGACAAATGGACGATTTTGGTTGTCATGCTTTTGGGGGAAGGCCCGATGTGCTTTAATGAACTGCGGCGTTGGCGGCATATCGCAACGGATGCTCACGCTCACGGTGCGCGGGCTCGAACGGGATAGTTTCGTCACACGCACTGTATTTCCAACCATTCCACCGCGCGTGGATTACGAATTGACGCCGCTTGGGCATTCGCTGCTAATACCAATTCAGCATCTTGGAAACTGGGCTTTGCAGAACATAGCTTTGATTGAAGACGCCCAGCGGCGTTTCGATCAGGCTTCGGGACGCGATGCGGCCGCGAGCGGGAGTGAACGTCTTCAAATGACAAACGAATACGGCCCTGCCCTCCTGGCTTCGGCTCGGACAATTCCAGCCGATGCGGCTGGATTAACCGAGGCGGCGGCAATCCTCCGCGGCGGCGGTATCGTCGCTTTTCCAACTGAGACTGTGTACGGCTTGGCCGCCGATGCGACATCGGAAGCCGCCGTCGCCCGCATTTACGCGGCGAAGGCAAGGCCGGACTTCAATCCACTCATCGCGCATGTCGCGAGCCTTGAGGCGGCACTTGAGCAGGGCCGGTTCTCAGTTGAGGCCCAACGTCTAGCCAAGACGTTCTGGCCGGGGCCGCTGACCCTCGTCGTCCCGCTCGCACCTGGCGCTACGGTTTGCACGGCCACGCGGGCAGGACTGCAAAACATCGCTTTGCGCGTGCCCATCCACCCGGTTGCGCTCGGCCTGATTGCGGCGGCGGGGCGGCCCTTGGCGGCGCCCTCGGCCAATCGCTCCGGCCGGGTAAGCCCGGTCACCGCCGCCCATGTCGCGGCGGATCTGTCCGGTGCGATCGATCTTATTCTCGATGGCGGCCGCTGTCCGAGGGGGCTCGAATCGACCGTCATTTCCTGTCTCGAAGGGCCCCCGCGTTTATTACGGCCAGGGGCGATCGCGAGAAAAGACATCGAAGCCGTGCTCGGCCTTGCACTTGCGAGCCCCTCGGGGCCAATTGCGATTCATTCGCCCGGCATGCTCGCCTCCCATTACGCGCCGCGCGCGAAACTTCGTCTTGACGCAAAAGCACTTGAAATCTCAGAAGCAGGTCTCGATTTTGGTGGGATTTTTGGCAAGCGCAAAAATGTGCTGGATCTCTCAGCGAGCCGCGATCTTAAGGAAGCGGCGGCGAATCTGTTCGCCTATCTGCATGACCTCGATGCGTTGGGCCTCGCCCGCATCGCGGTCGCGCCCATTCCCCGCGAAGGTTTGGGTGAAGCAATCAACGATCGATTGGCGCGTGCAGCGGCGCCGCGCGGGCGTAGTGACGTGGGCTTCGATGGCTAGACATGGCCGGCGAGCGCGTGCGGATCCTCACAGCGGAATATTGCCGTGTTTCTTCCAAGGGTTTTGGAGGGTCTTGCCGCGCAGCATGGCGAGCGCCCGCGTGACGCGCTTGCGCGTTTCATGCGGCATGATGATATCGTCAATATAGCCACGCTCCGCCGCGATATAGGGCGAGAGAAAACGCGTCTCATATTCGCGTGTGCGCTTGGCGATTTCCTCAGAGTCGTCGCTGTTGGAACGGAAAATGATCTCGACCGCGCCCTTGGCGCCCATGACCGCGATCCCGGCACCCGGCCAGGCGAAATTCACGTCGCCGCGCAAATGTTTCGAGGCCATCACATCATAGGCACCGCCAAACGCCTTGCGGGTGATGACGGTCACTTTCGGTACCGTCGCTTCGCCATAGGCATAGAGCAGCTTGGCACCATGCTTGATGAGTCCTCCATTTTCCTGCTCCGTTCCAGGCAGAAAGCCCGGCACATCGACAAATGTGACGATGGGAATATTAAAGCAATCGCAAAACCGCACGAAACGCGCCGCCTTGCGCGACGCGGCGCTATCCAGAGTGCCCGCGAGCACCATCGGCTGATTGGCAACAAAACCCGCCGTGCGTCCGCAAAGGCGGCCGAAGCCGGTCACGATATTGCGGGCATGGGCTTCCTGGATTTCGAAGAAATCGCCCTCGTCCACGGTCTTGGCGATGAGCTCCTTGATGTCATAGGGTTTGGCCGGATCCTCCGGCGCCAAACTGTCGAGCGAGGCCTCGCACCGTTCGGGATCATCGAAGCTCGGCCATTCGGGAAGGGCGCTCGTGTTGGACGAGGGCAGAAAATCGATCAGGCGGCGCATTTGCAACAAGGCTTCGACATCATTGTCATAGGCGCCGTCGGCGACGGAACTTTTTGTCGTATGCACCAATGAGCCGCCGAGATCCTCGGCACTGACAGTCTCATTCGTCACCGTCCGCACCACATCGGGACCGGTTACGAACATATAGCTCGTGTCCTTGACCATGAAGATGAAATCGGTCAATGCGGGCGAATAGACGTCGCCGCCCGCGCAGGGACCCATGATGAGCGAAATCTGCGGAATCACCCCGGACGCCAGGACATTACGCTGGAACACCTCGCCGTAGCCCGCGAGCGCGGCGACTCCTTCCTGGATGCGGGCGCCGCCGGAATCAAAGAGCCCGATGAGCGGCGCCTGGTTTTTCAGCGCCATCTCCTGCAAACTCGTGATCTTCTGAGCGTGCGTTTCGGAAAGCGACCCGCCGAAAACAGTAAAATCCTTGGCAAAGACGAAGACAGCGCGGCCATTGACGGTGCCCCATCCCGTGACGACGCCATCGCCTGGCACGCGCCGCTTGTCCATGCCGAATTCAGTCGCGCGATGCTCGACGAACATGCCGGATTCTTCAAACGAACCGTCATCAGTGAGAAGCGCAATCCGCTCCCGCGCGGTGAGCTTTCCACGCCGGTGCTGGGCCGATGTCCTCTCCGGTCCGCCACCTTTCAGAGCTTGCGCACGGCGGCCAGCCAGCCGCTCAAAGCTCGGCTTCATGGGGCTCGCCAAAGCGTGTGAAGCGATCGCTTGCTTACTAGCACGAGAAGCAGCATGAGAAACGAATCATCCGGAAAGGACGCCAAAGGGGACATCGCATGATCGCCAAGACACCCGGTTTCGTCAACGGCGCCCCGCGCCTCTTGCTGCGGGCGGAGGGACTGGCTGTTGCTCTTGCCGCGATCATGGCTTTTCGCTGGAGCGGCGCCAGCTGGTGGCTCTTTGCGGCCCTCATCCTCGCACCCGACCTTTCGATCCTTTGCTATCTCGCAGGGCCGCGCCTGGGCGCCGTCGCCTATAATGCCGTGCACATCTATCTCGGGCCGCTCCTTCTCTTTGGCGTGGCGGCGGCCCTCGCGGCGCCACTAGCAAAGGCGGCCGCGCTTATCTGGTGCACCCACATCGGGATCGACCGCCTGCTTGGCTATGGTCTGAAATATAGCGATGGCTTCACCTCCACCCACCTCGGCCGCATTGGCCGTCAGGCTTCGGGATAGCCCTCCGCAAAGGTGAGCCGCAAAAGCTGCGCCGCCGCCTCCATTTCGCACCATAGCCGGGCCCGCCGCCGGAGCGCCTCCGCATCCTCGCCCCAGGCCCGCATTTCAAAATCCTCGTCCACATGCGCCGCACGCCAGGCCTGGCCGGGGGTGAGCACGCCATGCACGACGGCAAGCGCAATGAGGACGGAACCGGTGAGTGCCGTCATCACAGAGAGCGCAGCGATCGCGAAGGGTGCTGCTGTCCCGCCATCCGCGATGCGTGCGATGGCCGCTTTCACAGCCAGGAGGGCGCTGTCCGGCTGTTCGATATATACTATACCTTCGCTGCAAAGGAATGAGGCGCCAAGCTTATCACGGGCGAAAGCAAGGACCGGATCCCAGGCGGCGGCTTGCGCGCCCACAAGCGCCTGCGGCTCCCGGGCACGGTAACAGACAAGGTCCGATCCCGCATATTTGGCAATCTCCTCCGCCGTGGCCGCAAGCCGGTGGGCGACGCCGTCGATCGCGGAATTGACGAGGCGCGTCAAAGGCATCAGGGCCGGATCGAGGATGTCCCCGACCGCCGCCCATTCGGCGGCCAATGCCAGCGCCGCCGCCAGGGTTGGCAGCGCCAAATCATTGCCGCCTGGAGTCTTGGCGGCGCGGCCATCAAGAAGCAGGACAAAGGCGCCCTTTCGTTCCTGCGCGGCCGTCTCCGTATAGAAGCGTCTCGGCAGGGCTTTCTTCAGATCGCGCCTTGCCATGGTGATGGGGTCGATCGCCGCGTCCCGGAGAGGCGAGGATTGGTCAGGACCTGTCTCAGGAGGCATTGGCTTTTCTGGCATCGGCTTGCTTTTGGTTGGTTGAGTTGAACGCGGCGGGCCGAGGCGTCAATGCGTTTGCAAAAGAATTCACCAAGCTAAACCTCGGCACATACGTAACAGCCTGAGCCGTA
>DATJLX010000277.1:0-34945 GCA_035509135.1 Methylocella sp. | reverse complement strand
TATTCTGCGGTTCCAGCCCCATGTTCATGCCAATGGCAATGTAAACCTCGAGATCGACCAGGAAATCAGCGCGGAAATTCCGGGCGCAAACGCATGCGCTGGCAGTGCGACGGGCGGGGCGCCCTGTCCGACATTCACCGACCGCCACGTCACAAGCTCGATCCAGGTGCCAAACGGCCAGACCGTGCTGCTCGCCGGCCTCATCCAGGAGGAACACGACAAGAGCCGCTCCGGAATCCCGCTCGTCGAGCAGATTCCAATCGTCGGCGAAGCCTTCTCCCCCAGCAACGACAATGAAGTCCACCGCACAGAACTGATCATCTTCATCCGGCCGCAGATCATTCGCGATGGCGTGGACGCGTCCAACGTCGCCGAGGAGCTCCGCTCCAAGATGCGGGGCGACAAGGTCGGCACGATGAACCCGCCAGGCTCCGTCGCCCCCTATCCGATTGGTCTCGTCCAATGATTTGGACCAGACGGGACGTTTCCGCCCCCGCCGGCGGGGTCTTCCGGTTAAAGCGCACGCGGGACGTGAGCGACCATGGGAAGGGACTGAGTGTGGCGGGGCACGGCAAGGCGATCCCGAAGCTGCCGGAACTTCTTCCATACGCGGCACTCACGGTCCTCGCTTCCTGTGTCGTGATCGCGAGCCTTGTTGCCGCGCCCGGCCTTCCCGGCCTTTTTGGCGCGGTGCTCGGTCTTCTGATGCTGGCGATCGCCGTGGCCGATGCCCGCGCCTTCATCATTCCCGACCGGCTGACGCTGGCCGCTTTCCTGCTCGCCTTGCTGGATACGGCGATGCTCGGTCTGCCGGACAGGCCGGAAACCATCGCCTTGGCAGTGCTGCGTGGCATGATTCTGGGTTTGGCATTTCTCGCTTTGCGGGAAATCTATCGGCGGCTGCGCCAACGCCAGGGGATCGGCCTTGGCGACGTCAAACTCGCCGCCGTCGCCGGCGTCTGGCTCGACTGGCCGCTCATTCCTGTCGCCATCGAAATCGCCGCCGTCACGGCGCTCCTCCTTTATGCTGGAAACCAGCTTGTTCTGCGGCGTCCCTTGGAAGCAACCGCGAAATTGCCTTTCGGACTTTTTTTCGCGCCGGCGATTTGGTTCTGCTGGTTCATCGGCGCGGTGTTTTTGCAAGGCTAGGGAGAGGGGCATGGGGATCGTCCACATCGGACGAGGACGCTGGCCATCCGCCGGGGGCGGCCGCGAACACAAGCGAAAATCCCGCAAGCGGCATTTCTTGGCCGTTTCCGGCATGATGATCTGCGCGGCGCTTTTCGCCAATTACGCCCGCGCGGATCCGTTGCGTGCTGGTGTCCGGGCCTTCGCCGCGCAGGATTATGTGAAGGCCGCGCAGATCTTTACAAAGCTCGCCGCGCGTCGCGACCCAATGGCGCAAACCTATCTCGGCTATATGTACGCCAATGGCAAGGGCGTACCGCAAGATTATGTCGTGGCGGCAGGCTGGTACCGTTGCGCCAGTCAACAAGGTGTCGCAAGAGCGCAGTACCAGCTGGGGCTCATGTATGACAAGGCGCAAGGCGTGCCGCAGGACTATGTGATGGCCTATGCGCTGCTCAATCTCGCGGTTGCGAAGGCCGGCCCAGAACGCGAGCCATGGACTAGGATACGCGACGCCGTGGCCTCCAAATTGAGCCTTGCGCAGATTAGCATCGCGCAACAGATGTCGTTCGCGGGCGTGCCGGAGGTCGGCTGTTTGCCAATGCCGACGGGTGTTCCGCCGCCCTATTCCATTTTTGGACCGCCAACATCCCTCATTCCGTGATCGCTTCAAGGTGATTGGCGCATCGCCTGCAACGCTTTGCTTTTTCGCATGATCCCAGAGAAAGATTCTGCAATTTTCTGGGATCTTGTTGTAAAGGGCGAGGGCCAACCGCCGGCGGGCGGCGGGAAGCTCCTGGAAAGAGACGATGATGTTCGACAGCGTCACGGTGACGGCGTCCGCCCGTCTTCACCTCGGATTTCTCGATCTGAATGGCGGCCTCGGACGCCGCTTTGGGAGCCTTGGGCTCGCGATCGACCGCCCCGCCACGCGCCTGACCCTACGCCGCGCGGCGGCGCATTCAGTCGAAGGATGGGAGGCCGAGCGCGCGTCAACTTATCTCTCGCTTCTTGCCCGCCATTTCGGCCCCGCCCCCGCCTATGGCTTGACCGTTCACGAAGCCATACCGGCCCATGCGGGCCTCGGCTCGGGGACGCAGCTCGCGCTCGCCGTGGCGACCGCCTTGCGGCGTCTCGAAGGCTTGCCCTCAGATCTTGCGGGCGATGCGCTGCTGTTGCGGCGCGGCGCGCGGTCCGGTATTGGCTTGGGCCTGTTCGAGCAGGGCGGTTTCATTGTCGATGGCGGACATGGGGCGCGGACCGCGACGCCGCCGGTCATCGCCCGCCTGGAGTTCCCGCCCCAATGGCGGGCCATTATCGTCCTCGACCCGCGAACCGAAGGCGTGCACGGCGGCGAAGAGCAAGCCGCCTTTGCCCGGCTGGCAGATTTCGAGGCTGGCCTCGCCGCTGAAATCTGCCGCCTCGTTCTCATCAAGGCATTGCCGGCCTTGGCTGAACAGGATATCGGTGCCTTCGGCGACGCTATCGCGCGTCTCCAGGAGATCGCCGGAGACTATTTCGCCCCCGCGCAAGGCGGCGCACCCTACGCGAGCGCCGCCGTGGCAGGGGTGATGGATGAACTTCGGCGGCATGGGGCGAAAGGAATAGGCCAATCGTCCTGGGGTCCGACCGGATTTGCCTTCACCGCCGACGGGAAGGAGGCGCGGCGCTTGGCCGATCTCGTTCAGGCGACGGCCGCCGCGTCGGGACTAGACGTGGCTATTTGCAAGGGAGTGAATCACGGGGTTCTCGTCGAAGGGGAAACCTTCGCGACCATGAAGTAGCAACTCAGCAGCAGTCATTCATACAGGGGAAAATACGTGGCCAAGAATATTTTGCACATGCTCAGTCCGCTCCGGCATATGAGCCCTTTCGATGTGAATATGGCGCTCGACGCGGGATATGACGCGGTTGTTCCTTATATCGACGTCAAGCTCGAAGAAGTCATGCCATTGGTGCAGGACGCCATGTTTTCGCGGTCACCAAGGGATGCTGTTCATACGGCTGTTTTCATCGGCGGCAAGGATGCCGTTCTTGCCCTCGACATGCTGGAGCAGGTGCGCAAGACCCTGTTGAAGCCGTTCGAGATTTCCGCCTTCGCCGATCCCGCGGGATCGTTCACGACCGCCGCGGCGATGGTCGCCTGCGTCGAGAAAACCCTGAAGCAGAAGAAAAACAAGGCGCTTGCCGACACGCATATTGTGATTTTTGGCGCGACGGGGCCGGTCGGCTACACATCCGGCGTCATCGCGGCGCTCGAAGGCGCGCAAGTGACTCTCACCGCCCGCGAGCTCAGCAAGGTGCAAGCCAAGGCCGATGAGATCAAGCAAAGATTTGGGGTCACCGTCGACGCCGTTCAGGCAAAGTCGCCGGAGGAAGTTTCCGCGGCGCTGGCCGGCAAGGAAGTCGCCCTTTGCTGCGCGGCGGCGGGCGTGCAGGTTATTTCGGCTTCGATGCTGTCGGCGGCGAAATCCTTGCTCGTTTCCGGCGATGTCAATGCGGTGCCGCCGGCGGGGATCGAGGGGCTTGATCTGATGGCGAATGGGGTCGAGCTGGCGGGCGGCAGTCTCGGCATCGGGCCACTTGCCATTGGCGATGTGAAATATAAGACGGAATCAGGCTTGTTTCAGCGGATGGCGTCTTCCTCCAAGGCAATCAGCCTCGATTTTCGCGATGCCTTCAGTCTCGCGCGTGAGATCGCCTGAAAGCGGCGCCGCGATCCTGATCGCGGCGTCCTCCGGGCGCGCTTTGGCCGGGGCAGCAAAACGCGCTGGGTTCCGGCCTTTGGCAGCCGATTTTTTCGACGATTTGGATACGCGCGGCCTTTGCGCCAGCAACCGCCTCGTCGAAGGCGGTCTCGACCAGGGATTTACCGAAGAGAATTTGCTTCCCGCGCTCGAGGCTCTAGCTGCGGGCGAGACGCCTTGTGGTTTCGTCTATGGCGCCGGATTCGAGGATCGCCCTGAACTCCTGGAGCTTGTCGCGCGGCGCTTTACTGTCTTTGGCAATTCGCCGGATGTGGTGCGCCAGGTGAAAGATCCGGTCCGGCTTGCGAAGCTTTGCGCCACACTCGACATTCCCCATCCCATGATCAGACTGGCGCTGCCAGGCGATCGCTGGAATTGGCTCGTAAAAACGGTGGGCGGCGCGGGCGGAAGCCATGTCGCGCCAGCGGGCACAGCACGGCTTGCGGACGAGACCATCTACTACCAGCGAATCGCGGCGGGCGATCCTGTTTCGGTCCTATTTGTTGCCGATGGAGCCAAGGCGCAGATCATCGGCCTTAGCCGTCAATGGGCAGCGCCGGCGCCGGGGGAACCCTTTCGTTTCGGCGGCGCCCTTCGCCCGGCCGGTGCCGCGCTTGGGATCGAAGGACAGTTGCGGCGGGCGGTCAAAGCCATCACGGCGGCGTGCCGGCTGCGCGGTCTCAACAGCGTTGATTTTCTCGTCGAAGGCGGCGGCTACATGCTCATCGAAATCAATCCAAGGCCGGGGGCCACGCTCGACATTTTCGAAAATCGCGGCGGCGCGCTGTTCGCGGCCCATATCGAGTCCTGCCATGGCCGTTTGCCCAGGCGCCCACTCGTTTTCGGCGGCGCCGCGGCGGCCGGAATCGTCTATGCGCCGCGCGACATTCCCTCCCTGCCGGAATTCGACTGGCCTTGTTGGACAGCGGACCGGCAAAAGGCGCAAAGTGACGTGCCGGCGCAGGCTCCCTTGTGCACGATCAAGGCCCGAGCCGCAGAGCCCTCCCGCCTCCGCGCGCTCCTTGAGGCGCGCGCGGACTGGATTCTCGGGAGGCTCCAACAAGACCAACACAAAGTCGACATCATGGGGAAGGAAACGGCACATTGAGCACGAGAGAGCTGAGCATCAATACACTGACTGGGCTGGTGGTGGACCGGATGGCCGCCAACGCCGCCCGGCTGCGGATCAACGTCGCCAAGGGGGAGGCGGGCGAGACGATCATCGACGCCGGCAAAACCGTGCGGGGCGGCATCGAGGCAGGCCTCGCGATCGCTGAAATCTGCCTTGGCGGCCTCGGCACCGTCGGCCTCGCGCCGACCGGTGCCAATCCAAAATGGCCCTATGAGCTTTGCGTCCGCACGAGCGATCCGGTGACCGCCTGCCTTGCCAGCCAATATGCGGGCTGGGCGCTCTCGCATGGCGAAGGCAAATCGGCGTTTTTCGCGCTGGGCTCGGGTCCTGGCCGGGCGCTCGCCCGCAAGGAGCCCTTGTTCTCGGAACTGGAGTACCGCGACACCGCGTCCAGAGCCACTCTTGTGCTTGAATCCGACCGGGCGCCGCCGCGCGAAATCACCGAAAAGGTCGCCCGGGATTGCGGCGTCTCGCCGGAAAATGTCACCTTCATATTTGCCCCGACGCAAAGTCTCGCGGGCGGCGTTCAGGTCGTCGCGCGGGTGCTGGAAGTTGCGCTGCACAAAGCGCATGAGCTCAAATTCCCGCTGTCGCGCATTGTCGATGGGGTGGCCTCGGCGCCGCTGTCGCCGCCGCATCCCGATTTTGTGCAAGCCATGGGGCGCACCAATGACGCGATCATCTACGGCGGCCAGGCGCATCTTTTCGTGACAGGGCCCGCGGCGGACGCCAAAGATCTGGCCGAAAAGCTGCCAAGCACGACATCACGCGATTATGGGCGTCCTTTCGCCGAGGTGTTCAAGGCCTACAAGGGTGATTTTTATCAGATCGACCCGTCGCTGTTCAGCCCGGCGCGGGCGATCGTGACGGCGGTCGAAACCGGCGAGACCTTCCACGCGGGCCGGATCGATCAAGCCTTGCTCGATGCCTCTTTTGGATAGAGAGCAGGCGGCGCGCAAGGCTTCGGGCGGTCCCAAAATCGCCCTCGCGGTCGATCTCTACGATTGGCATGCGCGCGATCTCATGGCGGCTTTGGCGCGTGCCGGTGCGGTGGGGGTTCCGGTCCGCCTCGCGCAATGCGGTTTCGATACGAGACGGCCAAGCGGCCTAGTAATGCCGGGGTTCGGCGCCGATTTGCCGGACGCGGTTTTCGTGCGCGCGATCGGCTCGGGCACCTTCGAGAGTGTGACCTTGCGCCTCGACGTGCTGCATAGCCTTGGGGCCATTGGCGTGCCAGTGTTCAATTCGGCGCGCGCCGTGGAGATTTGCGTCGACAAGGCGGCGACGAGCTTCCTGCTGGCGCGCCATGCGATTCCGACGCCGCCGACCTGGACCGTGCAATCCGAACAGGCGGCGCGCCAGATTGTGCGGCGCGAGGCGGGGCACGGCCCGCTGGTTCTCAAACCCCTGTTCGGGGCGCAAGGATATGGCTTGAAATTGATCCGGCGCGAAGACGATCTGCCGCCTTTTGAAGCCGTCGAAGGCGTCTATTATCTTCAGCGATTCATCGCGGTTGAACACAACGGCTTCCGCGACATCCGGCTCTTCGTCTCGCAAGGTCAGGTGATCGCCGCGATGACGCGCCATGCAAACCATTGGATCACCAATGTCAAACTCGGAGCGCGCCCCGAATGGTGCGAGCCGGACGCCGCGATGGTCGATCTCGCCTTGCGGTCGGCAAGGGCGGCCGGCACGGATTTCGCCGGGGTTGATATGATCCGCGACACGGCGGGTGCCTGCCAGGTTCTCGAAGTCAACAGCATGCCCGGCTGGCGCGGCTTGCAGAAAGTCGCGCCGTTTTCGATCGCCGACCGGCTCGTTGCCGACCTCTTGACCCGGATTGGCTGGCAGGGAGCAAAGGCGGCCTTGTGAACCCCATCGCCGAGGCTTTCATTACCGCCTGCCGCGACGAGATCGAGGCGCCCAAGCCCGGCAATGTCCATGTTTTCGCCGACGGCCACGGCATGACCGTGCGGGATTTCCTGCTGAGCGCCGAAGCCGCCGCTCCGGCCTTGAGCAAACCTGCATCCTCGGTCGGCGCGCGCATCCTTGCCGGCGTTGAAGCGACTTTCGCGGCGGTTGGCATGAATACCAACCTCGGCATCATTCTTCTCTGCGCGCCGCTCGCCGCCGCCGCCGAAAGCGGCGAGGATCTTCATCCCGCATTGCGCAAGACACTTGCCGGTTTGACCCTTGCGGATGCGGCCGCCACATTCCGGGCCATTCTTCGCGCGGCGCCGGCGGGATTGGGCACGGCGCGCCGCCACGATGTTCATCACGAAGCCGATGTCACACTTTTGGAGGCCATGCGGGAAGCGGCGGGCCGTGACCGGATTGCCTTCCAATATGCCTCTGATTTCGTGGACATATTCGAGACAGGGCTTGGGGCCTTGGCGGCGGCGCGGCGCAAGGGCTGGACCGCGCCATGGCCGGTTGTCAGTGTTTATCTTGCCTTTCTCGCGGGCTTTCCCGACAGCCATATCGCGCGCAAGCATGGGTTTGATGCGGCCTTGCAGGTCCAAAGCGAGGCGCGGGATGTGAGGGAACGCTACAAGAACGCCGCGCATCCCGAGGAAGCGCTTCAAGATCTTTTGACGTTCGACAGGAGACTGAAATCATCAAGCCTCAATCCCGGAACCAGCGCGGATCTCACTGTTGCGAGTGTTTTCGCGGACCGGTTAACTCGGATCTTGATCAACCGGCGCAATGATGGTTGAGTGCGCCCGCGGCGGAATCTCCGCCACAATCAGACCAGTTCAAATGTCTGGCGTTGACAACAGGGTTCTTCCTCGGGCATGTCTCGAATTCTTCCGACGCCAAATCGGAGCAGGTTTCTCCTAGGAGGAAATCAACTATGGGGGTTTTTAGCATGGCAAAAATAAATAAGCTCCGCGTCGGCGAATCGCTCGTGGGGGATGGTAACGAAGTCGCTCATATCGACCTCCTCATTGGACCCCGCGGTAGCGCTGCCGAAACGGCGTTTGCCAATGCGCTCACCAATAACAAGGATGGATTCACCACCTTGCTCGCGGTGGTCGCTCCGAATCTTCTCGTCAAGCCCGCCACTATTTTGTTCAACAAGGTGACGATCAAGAACGCCACCCAGGCGGTGCAGATGTTCGGTCCAGCCCAGCATGGCGTCGCCAAGGCGGTTGCCGACAGCGTCGCGGCGGGCGTCATCCCGGTGGCCGAAGCGGACAATCTGTTCATTTCCGTCGGCGTTTTCATCCATTGGGACGCCAAGGACAATCAGAAGATTCAGGACTTCAACTATCAGGCCACGAAAGAGGCGATCGCGCGCGCGGTCAGCGGCGAGCCGACGCCCGCCTATGTCGTCGCCCAGCGCAATGTCGCGAAGCATCCTTTCGCGCCGAATTGAGCTACCCTCGGTACAGCAAAGAATACATAAAGGGGCCTTGGCCCCTTTTATTTTGCCTTTTCCGCGCCTTCCGTCGCGGCCGGCGCAAGATCGGCGCCGGTCAGACGGCCGTCGTGCAGCGCCGAGGCAATGAGGATGCCTTTGATGTTTGCTTGTTTGAGCGGCACAAGGTCCAAGGCATCGCGAAGGCCGCCCGCGGCGTAGAGCATGACATTTGGCGCGCGACGTTTGACTTCCAAAAGACGATCCATGTCGGGCCCGGCATCGCTGCCGACGCGCGCCAGCGTCATCACGATGACCCGCTCGGGCCACAGATGCGGCCCCTTGTCAAGCCCCAGCGGCCCAACGAAGCAGCCGTCACGGAAATCCAGAGAGAGAATGATGCGGTCGGTCAGCGCGAGGTCGGCAAGCGCCTTGCAGCTTTGCAGCGATTCGCTGCCAAGGACGAGATGCGCCCGCTCGTGGCGGGCGAGCCAGGATTGCGCCTCCCTGGCATCGCGCACCCCCGCATCGACCCAAAAAACGATATTGGGGAAAGAAGCGCCAAGCGCGTCGAGCGTCGATGCATGGCTGCCGCGCTGTTCGATCCGGTCGAGATCGGCGACATAGAGTGTCTGGAAAGGATGGACCGTCAAAAGCCCGGCGACAATGTCGAGCGGCGCGCTGGTTTTGGCGAGCTTTGTGACGATCGGCGCATAGGCATGGCGCAGACCGTGCCGCGCCCGCACCACCGCGCCGCCCATCAAATCGAGCACCGGAATGACTTCGATCGCTGGCTCTGGCATGATCACTTTACCTCATGGGGCGATCATATAATAATCTCTGATGCACCCTATCATCGGTTGGGATGTCGGCGGCGCGCATCTGAAGGCCGCGCGCGCGGAACAGGGCATTGTCACGCAGGCGGTACAGATCGCCTGCCCGCTGTGGCTCGGGGTTGCTGAACTCGATCGCGCTTATCATGAAGCCGAAGCGGTGATTGGGCGGGCTCCCCTCCATGCCATCACGATGACCGGCGAATTGTGCGACGCTTTCGCAACCCGCGCGGAAGGCGTCAAGGGCCTCGCGGCGAGCATGACGCGGCTGCTTTCTCCCGCACGCACGGTCTTTTACGCGGGCCGCTCCGGCTTTATTGACGGAAGCGAAGTTGCCGGGCACGCCATCGAAATCGCTTCCGCCAATTGGCACGCCAGCGCGGCACTGGCCGGCAAGCGCGGGAACGCGCTCTTCATCGACATGGGCTCGACGACAACCGATATCATCCCGGTCGCTGGAGGACGGCCCGCAAACCTCGGTTTCACCGACGCGGAACGCCTCATCCATGGCGAGCTTGTCTATAGCGGCCTCGCGCGGAGCTTTCTGATGGCGGGTCCAAAACTCGTGCCCTTCGCCGGTCAATGGACGCCCCTGATGAACGAATGGTTCGCCACCATGGCCGATGTTCATCGCATTCTCGGGCAGTTGCCGGAGGATGCCGATTTGATGGAGACGGCCGACGGGCGCGAAAAGACCAAGGCGGCCTCTTGCGCCAGGCTTGCCCGCATGATCGGGCACGACAGCACCGAGGCAATCGAAGCCGCCTGGGAAAGGCTCGCGCGATTTTTCGCTGAAGCGCAATTGCGCGAGATCATGGACGCGGCGGCGCTCGTCTTGTCTCGCGGTCTCATCGATTCACGCGCGCCGGTGGTGGGCGCCGGCATCGGGCGCGGCGTGATCCGCGAACTTTCCGCGAGAATGGGCCGCCCCTTCTTGGGGTTCGATGAGATGATCGACGCCACGCCGGACGCGCGGAGCAAGGCCTGTGATTGCGCCCCGGCGGCCGCTGTAGCCCTTCTCGCGGCGGCTCATTTGCGAGCATAAAATGCGGCGTGTTTTTGCATGAGCCAGGACCAGGCCTCCTGCTCACGCGGACCTGCCGTCTTTTCGATGGCGATGGCGAGATAAGCAATCTCCCGCTCGATCTTGTCGCGCGGCAGGATGTGCAGCCGGGTCAGGAGGATGGCGCATTCGAGAACAGCGTTAGCGGCCCGGTTGAATCCCGCGAACGGCGCATGCTGCTCCTTATGCACGATTCTGCAGTGGAAGCGGGGTCGCGCGACATCGTCCTCGACATGAGTAACGCTGAGTTCGGCATGCGCAAGCGCCTCCGCCAGACGCGGCACCGGACTCTTGGACGCCGGCACAAGAGGCCAGTCCCGCCGGCCGGTGACGAGCCCCGCGAAAATGCGGGCATCATCGGTATAATTGGCGACGGCAAGCGAAGTTTCCACGAGATTGTCGCGTGTCGCGGAAGGAAGAAACGGCGCGATGATCCAGCCCTCGCCATCCTCGATGAGACCGATCGGCGCGAGGTGCGGATGGCCCATGCGATTGATAGTCGTGACGATGGCTTCACGGATCATCGGCACTTTGGTCTCCTCAAGCCCGCATGCTAAAAGCCAAGCCTTGCGTTCCGCCGCGCGTCAAACTTTCGCGCGCAAGGTGTGGCCGATCTCGCGCAGGCGGTCCTTGGCTTCTTCCAGCTTATCCGTGGCGCAGCCCCAATCGAGCGGCTCGTCCTGCGTGTAGCGCTTGCCGAGCGCAAAGGCGATCTCGGCCTTGGCGAGTTCCGCGCCAAGATAGAACGCATGCGCGCCAT
This sequence comes from Methylocella sp., assembly GCA_035509135.1. Lineage (GTDB taxonomy): Bacteria > Pseudomonadota > Alphaproteobacteria > Rhizobiales > Beijerinckiaceae > Methylocapsa. The sequence continues at coordinate 23,921 of DATJLX010000277.1, read as the reverse complement.
CCGCCGCGACGCCGAGCTTGGGATAGAGGGAGAAAGCATCGCGCGCAACATGATGGCCGTCGCGATTGTAGACATGGATACCATCCGCTGACGTCACGATTCGAAAATTGGCGTCGCGCACCTCGGCCGCGAGCCCGGCGATGTCGTCGCGCGACAGAGGATAGGGCGAAAGATCGTGGAGCGCGAGCAGGCCCGCGTCATAGCCTTTTGGCAAGGCGCCGTCCGTTGCTGCCGCGAACATGAGGCGCCGCGCGGCGTCATGCTCCTCGATGGTGCGCCGCGTATGTGGGCTCACCTGAACGGTGAGCACATTGCGGATATCAAGCTCCGAACAAAGACCGGTCAGAAGGGCGGTGATGCCGCCCGAATCCGCTTCCGTTAGTTCCGTGAGATTGCCGGTTCCCATCATCATTTCAGCATGGGGAAGCCGCCGTCTTGTTTCAATATAGCGGGCAAGCGACGCGGCAAATCCGAAATGGATCGGATCGAGGATCGGATCGACGAGGAAAGTTAGACCACGCCGCTCGGCTTCCTTGGCAGCCCGGATAAGCGAATCGAGATCGCCATGCGGGGTCGGAACAAGGACGGGCGTCGCGCCCGTGCCCGCCGCGATGTCAAGCGTGCCTTCGTCGAGGCTGAGCAGAAAATCGGCGCCAGCCCTGGCGCCGCGCGCGAGCTCCCGGCTATCGGCGGAGTCCACACTGACGGCATGCCCGGCCGCTTTCAAGGCGCGGATGCTGTCATCAAGATGCGGGAACGGCGTGTCGGGAAGACACCCTATATCGATCACATCGGCGCCAGCCTTGCGCAGGGCCGCCGCGCGAGCCGCCAAAACCTCGATGGAAAGCGCGGATGCGTCCACGATCTCGGCAAAAACGCGAATTGCAAAACGCGACAAATCTTTCGGCTGCCCGCCACGTCCGAGATAGGCTGGCAGGTCGCTGAGTTCATCCGGCCCGCGCGTGACCGGCACCCCGAAATAATCCGTCAGATGCGCAAGATCGGCGCGGCAGCGGCCGGGCAGAATAATGCGGTCCGCCGCAACCGGGCGCGCGAGGCGGCGCATGATGATGGGCTCGGTCATCAAGGCGGCAACCTTCACCCCGATATCGCATGTCTCCCAGCGGAAAGCGGTCTCGCCCATGGCGCGCAGCAGCCGCTCGAGGCGCGGATGGGCAAGGTGGCCGGTGAGGAAGAGAAGGCGCTCGCTCATGCCGCTTTCAAATCACTCCTGCGCTTTGCGATGAACGCTTTCAGATCACTCAAACTCTCCGCGACTTGCGTGGCCTCGAAGGTTTTCAGCTTCTCGGTATTTTCAAGATCGATCCGCCGGGGAAAGACTTTCACCATGCCATCGGGCGATCGGGTCAAAAGCTCCGGCGCGGTATCGCAGGCAAAAACGATGGTCGGGACCCGGCATTTGCCAGCCTGGGCGAACACATTGCTCGCGAGATTGTCCGAGAGTCCATAGACGAATTTGGCGACCGTATTCGATGTCGCGGGCGCCACCACGAGTGTGTGGTATACCCCATGGTAAAAATAGCCGACTTGCGGCGAGCTTGCGGCGGTATCCTTGTAAACGCGGGCGGTCTTCGGCAGATCGAGCTTTTGCTTATATTGACGCAGCACCTCGCCGGCGGCCTTGCTGACGAAGAGGTCGACATGCTCCAATTCCCGCGCCAGTTCGATGCACTCAGTGAAGAAATGACCGGAACCGGTGATTGCCCAACCCCAGCGCGGCGTGACGACTTTGCTCATGAAAGGTCCTATCCATCAAGACGGGTCGAAGCTGCTTATAGCGTTCCGATCATATCAGGGAACCGCGAGTTTGGTGCCGGGCATTCCGCCGCTTTGCCAGAGGCGCGCGGCTCCCGAGAGAGAAGCCGGACCAGCGAGCCAGACCTCCGCATGACTTTCAGCGGCAAAGCGCGGAAACAGCGGATCGACGATGGTGGCCGCGGCAAGCTCATGGACCGAAACCGGAGCCTCGATATCGCAGGACTTGATGAGCAACACGCGGCGAGCGCCCCAGATCCCGGCGAGCCAGGCCGCGAGCGAATCTGACGTCACATCCCAAGTTTGCGACAGTTCTGGAGCGGCAAGGACCATCCTTGCCGGCAACCAGACAGGAATTCGCCCAGCCTGCAAGATGCTGTCCAATTCATCGCGGGACGCGGCCAAAGCGAAGAGACTCGCATGGGCCGCGAGCGCGATACCGAATTGCTCCATCGCCAGGAGCGCCATGCGATGGGCCGTGGCATCGTCAAATCTCATGGCGGCCTGCGCCGCGCGCACGCTATCGGCGAACGGGCCACCGCCCGGAACGAGAATAAGCGGGCCGCCCCAGGCAGCCAGCGCCTCAAGCCAGGCCGCGCACTGCGGCTTCTGCGCGAGACTGCCGCCAAGCTTGACGATTGTGACGCGCGATGCGTTTGCGCTACGCGGCATTGCCCGGGCGGGCCGCCAAGCGCTCGCTCTTCGCGGCCTGTTCGCCCGCGCGTTCGCGCTTGATTTCGACGCCAACCGTGCCGCGCACGACGTCAAGTTTTTCTATCCGCACGCAAACCCGCGTCACACAAGGATAACGCAAGATTTCATCCGCGATGCCGCTTGCCAGCGTCTCGATCAAATCGACATGGCCCCGCCCGAGGATGATTTTGATCGAGTCGATAATGACATCATAGGAGAAAACGCCGCGCATGTCGTCAAACCGGTGGTCGTTGCGACGCACGTCCACATCGATGTTGAAGCGCACGTTCTGGGTATGACCGCGCTCGAAATCATAGGCGCCAATCGCGCATGCAAGCACGAGATCATGCACGAAAATCAAATCCGTCTCGACAAAGCTTTCCTTGGCTGCGATATAGCCCCGCCCTAGAAAAAGGCGCCAATCGATCCCCGGATCGTTGGGCGAGGCCGTATCGTCCGCCTCGCGCGGAATGAGATCGCGGATCATCCTGACCGAGGCGGGGTCGATCTCGGCTTCGCGCAGGCGGCCGTGGCACAGGCTGCCGCGAAAGCCGAGATAATCCGGCTCAAGCGGAAGCAAGCGCGGCACGTCGGGCGCTTCAAGCGAACCGGCGAGGCCTGCCATGAGACTGTGCTCCCGGCACCGGCCGATGAAACGATCGAGCGCGGCAATATCCATATGATCGAGAAGCCGGCCAGCGCCCTTCTTGGCGGTATCGAGCATCGCGCCGGTGAACCCATGGCTGGCCATCAGCCGCAAAAGATCCAAATCGGGCCCGCAATCGGCGAAAAGGACCCCGACAAGCTTGGTCGTTCTGGCGTGCGGCGCCAAGGCGCGCACGCAATCGGCGCCAGCCGCATCCGGCGAGAAGCCAACCTTGACGTAATCGACGCCGGCCGCGGCCATTGCCGCGACGGCATCAATGAGAGTCCCCGGCGCGCCAAGCAAACTGCCCGCGGCGGCGCTCACCGGCCGCCGTTTGCCGACCGAGCGAACGATAGCCGCAGCGTCCTTCGCGTCGAGCGCGCCGAGGACCCCTTTTGTCGGGTCTTTCAGATCGATGATGTCGGCGCCGCCCGCCCAAACCGCTTCCGCCTCGGTTGGGTTGGTGACGCTGGCGAGCATCAAGGTCATGATCCTGTTCCCCCGGCCATGGCCGCTTTCAGCTCGCTCATGGGTTGATCCAATTATCGTTCCGGTTCTCTCGCATGTTCAAACCCAAAAAGCCCGCCCCTTTTTGGGATCTTGCTCTAAAAGATGCTTCCCGCCGGCAATCCAGCAACCCGGCCTTCCTAGGCGGACCCTCTCAAACTTGGCTAGCGAATTTTGGAAAAGTCACGGACTGGAGACGGCGCCCGCAAATGGGTTCGACCCCTCGGATAAGGCGAAATATAGGCATTGGAACTGGAAAAGCAATTTCTTGGCGCGGGAGCCACGCTCAGGAGACATCGAACCTCGCCGCGATGAGGGCGCGCAGCCGGTCAACCGCCGCCCCCGCCCGCCGCTCAAGGGGCACGCCATTGCATTGCCGGGCTTCCATAAGGCGGCTGATGCTGTTCGTCAGAAAAACATGGTCCGCCCCGGCCAAGCCGGTGGCATCGAGCGAAGTTTCAACCGGTGTCAATCCCGACTGTCTTGCCAGCGACAGCACGAGCGCCCGCATGGTGCCCGGCAAGGCACCATCGCGAACAGGCGGCGTCTCCAAGCGGCCATCCCTTATGACGAAGACATTGGCGACGCTCGCGCAGGCGATGGTTCCGCGTGTGTTCAGCAGAAGCGCATCGTCGGCGCCCTGGCCGCGGGCCTCGGATAGCGCCAGCAGATTGTCGAGATAAGGCAATGCCTTGACGCCCGCGAGGGGAGACTGCTCGTTGCGACGTGTTGTTGTCGCGATATGCACCGAGAGGGGTTTTTCGCGCAAAGGCGGCATCGGCGACAGGGTCATGACGCGGGTGGGATGCGGCGTCTCGGGCGGCATGAGGCCGCGCGGCCCCGCCCCGCGTGTCACGGTGAGCCGTAAGACCGCGTCCCTCGCGTCTTCCGAGGCAAGATAAGACGCAATGCCGGCCCGCAGCTTTGCAAGATCGACGGTTTGCGCGAATCCCAGAACACCGAGCCCGCAAGCCAGCCGCGCGAGATGCGCATCAAGATCGAAAACCCGGCCGCCGCGCACCGCCATCGTCTCGAATAGGCCGTCGCCGAGCAAAAGGCCGCGGTCGGCGACCGAAACATGCGCGTCCTCCGGCGCCAGCAAAAGGCCATCCAGCCAGATGCGCGTCATTGGCGTTTGATGTGGCCGAGAAAATTGCGAAGCATCCGGTGACCATGCTCCGTGAGGATCGATTCGGGGTGAAATTGCACGCCGAACGTCGGATGCGTGCGATGTTGCAGCGCCATGATCTCGCCTTCAGGCGACCAGGCGACCGCGTCGAGCGGACCAGCTTCCGCGTCAAGCTCGACGATCAGCGAATGATAGCGCCCGACGCTCAGCGGATCGGGCAGGCCTTCAAGAATGCTTGAGTTTTCGTGGCACACCTCGCTCGCCTCGCCATGCATCGGCCGCCGGGCACGGGTGACACGCCCGCCGAACACCTGGCCGATACATTGATGGCCAAGGCAAATTCCAAGGATCGGCACACGGCCGGAATAATCCGCTATGAGTTGCATCGAAACACCCGCCTCGTCCGGCGTGCAGGGGCCGGGCGAAATCACGATGGCCTCGGGTTCCTCGCGAGGCAGGGGCGCGTCGTTGCGCACCACTTCGGGCGTGGCACCGAGTTCGCGGAGATAATTGGCGACCGTGTGAACGAAGGAATCGTAATTGTCGATGACGAGAATCACTTCACGAATTCCCTTGCGCCGAAAGCCTCGAAAATAGCCCGCGCCTTGTCCAGCGTTTCATCATATTCGGAGGCGGGATCGGAGGCCGTGACGATCCCGCCTCCCGCCTGGACGACACAGGAGCCGCCGCGAAAGCTCGCCGTGCGGATGACGATATTGGTGTCCATCGTTCCATCGAACCCGATATAGCCGATCGCGCCGCAATAGGGGCCGCGCGCATGCCCTTCCATTTCAGTGATGATTTCCATCGCGCGGACTTTTGGAGCACCGGTGACGGAGCCCCCCGGAAAGGCACCAGCCAGAACATCGACGGCGCCCATGCCCTCCCGCAGACGCCCAACGACCGACGAGACGAGATGATGAACCGAGGCAAATGTCTCAAGACCGCACAGCTGTGGCACTTGCACCGAGCCCGGAACGCAGACTTTCGAAAGATCATTGCGCAGAAGATCAACAATCATGACGTTTTCGGCGCGATCCTTGCGGCTCTCAATCAGCGCCCGCGCCTGAAAAGCGTCGAGAATGGCATCGGCGAAACGGCGCCGCGTGCCCTTGATGGGCCGCGTCTCGACCCGGTCGCCCTCGACTTTCAGAAATCTTTCCGGCGAGGCCGAGGCGATCACGAAATCGTCATGCGAAAGATAGGCCGAAAACGGCGCCGGATTGAGGGTGCGCAAATGGCGGTAAAAGCCGAAATGATCGAAGCCGTCTGGCACGGGGGCTTCGAACCGCTGCGCCACATTGGCTTGGAAAATATCGCCGGAAAGGATCCGCTCAATGACACCATGAACCATCCGCTCATAGGCTGCCCTTGTAAAATTGCTCGTCCAGCCGTCGAGCGAAATCGGCCCGGCCGGGGCTGCCGCTGGGGCGTCCCGGAGTAGCACCTCGAACCAGCGCCCGCGCGCTATGGCGCGCTTCTCCCGCGCCCTTTCGTCCGTCTCGGGAAAACCGGTGGACAAGATAAAGCCGCGCCGCTCAATCCAATCCAACGCGACGACCACGTCGTAAAGTCCAAGCGAAAGAGCGGGAAAGGCGAGTTTGTCCAAGGCGGGCGCTGGCAGGCGTTCCAGACTGCGGCCGAGCTCGTAGGAAAAGAGTCCCGCGGCGCCCCCCTGAAACGGCGGCAAGCCGGGCAGGGGCGCCGTGCGATAGGCCTCAAGACGCGATTTCAGGCGCGAAACCCAGCCATCCCCCGCCCCATCGACTACGATCCGCGCGAAAGGATCGGCCGCGATAAAACTGTAGCGGCCAAGCTTCCTGTCCACCATAGAACTGTCGAGAAAAGTCAAAAAGGGCAGATCGCGAAGCGCCTGGGCGGTGTCCGCAGGATCACAAAAATCGATTTCGATGACATGCATCGCGCTGCCTTCGCGCCGCCGCCTGGCCGGAAAAGGAGACGGTATGGTTGACGGGCCATTCTACCGGGAAATCGCGGTATCGCCCATGATATGAAACACGGAAAGATGAACAACGCTGAATATGGGGAGCCGGTGCCCGGCTGCAATCTTCCGTTAAGCCGCTTGGTCCACGGGTCCCGGGCAGGCTGCCTTGAGCTGATCTCTTCAAGCGGGACCCGTATCGGTCTTTAGGTGTTTGTTTTTTCGTACGATCTCCTCCAGAAAGGCAATAGTCTGAAGGGATGCCCCGCGCATTTTCAAGCGGGGGGAATACCGGTTCGCGACAGGACAATGCGATAAAACAATGAACTGGAGTTGCTTTCCGATGCCGGGGGCTCGGCAAGCACACTAGCGGCCTTTCTTCGCGGGCTCTGGCGATGTCGGTCCGGCGGGCTCCGGCGCGGCGGGGGCGGGCTGTTGGGCTGGTTTTGGCGGGGCTGGAGCCTTCGGCGGCTCCGCGGGGCGGGCGGCGGGCCGCCCTTTATAAGCGGAATAAGTAAACCGCGTGCTTGCCGGGCGCCGCATATCAAGGAAAACCGCCAGCGAACCCAGGGCGGTGGGCCGGGCTCGATCCGTTTCATGAAGGGTTATGGGATTGAACATGGGGGTCCTCGCCGAGCTTTCCAGCAAACGTCCGCAATGGCGTAAAGGCATATTATTGCCCGGTCGTCAACGCTCTTTGACTGGCTGGCTGCTTGACACCCGCTCAAAAACCGCGGCTGCGGCGGATGCCGCAAAAAAAATCAATCGCCGTCTTGCAACCTTTAGGAGCATGACGTAGCCGTGGGCTTGCGCCGGGGCTGGCGGCCTGCGCATACGTTATGCTGCAACGATGCTGACAAACATTCGGGGAAGGGGCCAGGTGGGGATATGAGTGAAGCGCGGATCAACGGCAAGCCTGCTTCGCTTGCGGCGGCAGCCGAGCGCGCTGCGGAGATATTGTCGCAAGCGCGGCTTCCCATCATCGCTGGCCTCGGCACTGATGTTGCGGGTGCCCGCGCTTCCATTCTGCTCGCCGAAAAACTGCGTGGCGCCTATGATCATATGCATTCCGCGCGGATTTTTGCCGATCTTGACGTCATGCGCCAAGCCGGGCTGATGTACACAACGCCGAGCGAGGCGCGTCTGCGCGCCGATGTCTTCCTCTTCATCGGCAAGGATTTGCCCAAAGTCTGGCCGGCGATGATGGCATGCCTGTCGCCAGCCGATACCCCGCCTTTCGAGGTTGTTCGTGAGCCGCGCAAGCTTTTGTGGATCGCTCCGCCGCGCGGCGGTGCCAAGGTTGAAGGGCTTTCGATCGAAACTCTTGACACTTCGAATTTGCATCCGACCCTCGCGGGTCTGCGCGCCCGTGTTGCCGGGCGGGTGATCAATGGCGCCAAAAGCACGCTGCGCAAGCTTGACGAATTCGCAAGCGTTCTTAAGAACGCGCATTTTGGTGTCGTTGTGTGGGGCAGCGATGGGCTTGATAGCCTCGCGATCGAAATGCTGCACGGGCTTATCCGGGATCTCAACAAGGCGACACGGTGGACCGGGCTGCCTCTTGGTGTTGGCGATAATGCGGCGGGCGTCGTCCAGACATCGGGCTGGATGACCGGCTTCCCGGTGCGGACATCCTTCGGCCGCGGCTTTCCCGAGCATGACACTTGGCGGTTCGACGCAACCCGCATGATCGAGAGCGGCGAGGCCGATATCGCCTTATGGATTTCCGCCTATGGGGGCGAGACGCCGCCATGGGAAAAAAGCACTCCGCTTGTCGCGCTCGCCTCTCCGCATACCGCTTTCGCGAGGGAGCCGCAGGTGTGCATTGAGGTCGGCTGTCCTGGAATTGATCATGACGCCGTGGAATTCGCGCGGGAAGCGGGTTCACTCGTCGCCCGCCTCGCATCGCAGCCAAGCCAGACACCTTCGGTTGCGGCCATTGTCGGCCAAATCACCCAGCACCTAGGGGGGGAAGCCTAATGCTGATTCTTTTGAAAGGCGGCCGCATCGTCGATCCAGTGAACGGGCGCGACGAGATTGGCGATCTTTGGATCGAAAACGACCGGATTGTCGCCGCGCCAAAGGGCAAGCTGGCGGATGAAGTGCATGACGTCTCCGGCAAGATCGTCATGGCGGGGGCCATCGATATTCATTCCCATATCGCCGGCGGCAATGTGAACTCGGCGCGCCTGCTGCTCCCTGAGTTGCATCGGAATTGGCTGCCCAATGCCATAACCTTGCCGATGAGCACCGCCAAATGGTCGACGTTCGAGACTGGGACTATCTATGCTTCGATGGGCTTCACCACGGTGATCGAGCCTGCCATCGTGCCGCATCAGGCGCTGCAGGCACATCTCGAACTCTCCGACATTCCAATCATCGATAAAGGAATGCTGACCGTTCTTGGCAATGACGATTTCCTGTTGTCCTTGCTGCGCGATGGCGAAGGACAGGCGGCGGTCGCGGATTACGTTGCATCGATCTTGGCGGCGAGCAACGGCCTCGGCGTCAAATGCATCAATGCGGGCGGATCGGCGGCGTTCAAATATAATGCGCGGACGTTCAGCCTCGACGATGTGGTGCCGTTCTACGGTCTCACCTCGCGGCAGATCGTCGAGGCGTTGCAGCGGGCGGTGGAGGATCTTAAAATCCCGCACCCTTTGCATCTGCATGCCAACAATCTCGGCATTCCCGGCAATGTCGCGACCGCTCTGGCGACGATCGAGGCGGCGCGCGGCGAACGTCTGCACCTCGCGCATTTGCAATTTTACGCTTATGGCGCCGAAGGCGGGCATGGCTTTTCTTCCGCCGCGGCCGAACTCGCCGCTGCGGTGAACGCCGCGCCCAACGTCACTATCGATGTCGGCCAGGTGATGTTCCGGCAAACCGTGACGATCTCCTGCGACGCGCTGCGCCAGTTCAATGGCGCCGAAATGGCGAAGCCGAAGAAATCCATCATCAATGACGGGGACAGCAATGGCGGCGGCATCGTTCCCTATCTCTATCGCGAGAACGATTTCGCCAATGCCGTGCAATGGGCCTGCGGGCTGGAATTGTTCTTGCTGATCGATGATCCCTGGCGGATCTTTTTCACGACCGATCATCCGAACGGCGCACCCTTCACAACCTATCCGGAGGTTTTCGCGCTGATCATGAGCCAGGACGCGCGCGCCGAGGCCATCGCCCGTCAGCCGCAAGAGGCGGTCGCCATGACGACGCTGCCCTCCATTGCGCGCGAATATAATTTCAACGAAATCGCCATCATGACCCGTGCGGCTCCCGCGAGGCTGCTCGGCTTGAAAGATCGCGGTCACCTTGGTGAAGGCGGCCTTGCGGATATCGCCGTCTATTCGCCCGGCAAGGATTTGGCGAAAATGTTCCGATTTGCTCATCTCGTTTTCAAGGACGGCGATCTTGTCGTCCGCGATGGGCGCGTCACCCATTATCGCTGGGGCAAGGCGCTCAAGGTCAATCCAGCCTATGATAAGGCCATCGACCGCCGGCTCGCCGGCTATTACGACCACCATTTCGGCAATTCCCGCGACTTGTTCGCGGTGAAGGAGCATCTGCTCCCGCGTGCCGATGCATTCGGGGAGGTCGCATGCGCCCGATGAAGAAAAATGGTGTCCGCATCGACGATAGTTTCGCCGAAGCTTTCCCGATGCGCGGCACGGCGATCCTGATTACCGCGCCCAATCGCCGCTGGGCAAGGCAGGCAGCCACCACCATGACCGGCTTTGCGACCTCCGTCATCGGCTGCGGCGCCGAGGCGGGGATCGACGGTGAACGGGCCGGAACAGACACGCCGGACGGGCGCCCAGGCGTGCGCGTCCTCATGTTTGCGATGTCGACCGACATGTTGCAAACGCAGCTTGTCAACCGCGCGGGTCAATGCGTCCTGACCTCGCCCGGCTCCGCCTGTTTCGCCGATCTTGATGGCATGGACAGGGTGCCGATTGGCGACCAGCTTCGCTATTTTGGGGATGGCTGGCAGGTTTCAAAGAAATTCGGAGACCGGCATTTTTGGCGGGTTCCGGTCATGGATGGCGAGTTTCTCTGCGAGGCGACAACTGGGCTCACCAAGAAAGCGGTCGGCGGCGGCAACCTCCTCCTCATGGGGGCGACCTTCGAGACCACGATGCATGCCGCCGAACTCGCGGTCGCGGCGATGAATGATGTCGAGGGGGTCATTCTGCCCTTCCCAGGCGGCATCGTGCGCTCCGGCTCCAAGGTCGGCTCCAAATACAAAGCCATGATGGCCTCGACCAATGATGCCTATTGCCCGACCTTGCGCGGCGCCGTGGCGACGAAACTCGATGAGGATATCGGCTGCGTCCTCGAGATCGTCATCGACGGCTTGACGGAAAAAGCGGTCGCCGATGCCATGCGGGCCGGTCTCGCGGCGATCGTGAAGCTCGGCCCTGATCATGGCGCGGTGCGCGTCGGCGCCGGCAATTACGGCGGTAAGCTCGGTCCCTTCCATTTTCATCTGAAGGATCTGTTGCCGTGAAACCGCTCGTCCTCACACTGAAACAAGAGCCGGATCAACGGCTTGACCTTTCGCCTCTCGTCCCGCACCTGCTCCAAGGCAAATCCGCCAAGGACATCGCCGGGATCGATTTGCAGACCACCCGGGAAAGGGTCGCGGCGGGCGATGTTTTCAAGATCCGCGCCGGCGACGTGGAATCGATCCGCCTCGAAGGCGGTTCTGAACGCCTGGACAATATCGGCCAAGGCTTGAAAAGCGGCGAAATCATCGTCGAAGGCGCGTGCGGCAAATCACCGGGCCGGGGCATGAGCGGCGGCAATCTCGTGGTGGCTGGCGATTGCGGCCCCTTCGCGGGTTCCACCATGTCGGGCGGCAGGCTTGAGATCGTGGGCGATGCCGCAAGCTTTCTTGGCGCACCGCTCGAAGGCGAGATGGAGGGCATGACTGGGGGCTTGCTGATCGTGCGGGGAAATGCCGGCGAGCGGGCGGGCGACCGTCTGCGCCGCGGCACCATCGTGATCGAGGGAACCGCAGGGGATTATCCGGGAAGCCGGATGATCGCCGGAACGCTGATCATCCTCAAGGATTGTGGCCTGTTGCCGGGTTACCTCATGCGGCGAGGCACGATCCTCCTTGCAAACCCGCCGGAACTGGCGCCGACCTTCGTCGATTGCGGCATTCACGAGCTGGTCTTCGCCAAGGTTTTCGCCAAACTGCTGCGCCCCGAAAGCCGCGCCGCCACCCGGCTTCTCGGCCGCCCGCTCATTCGTTTCGCAGGGGACATGGCCGCACTTGGAAAGGGCGAAATCTTCTTTCCCGCGTGACGCGACCGTGCTTTTTTAAGTACGTCCCCTGCGTCCCCGATCAAGGGCCGGCTGAGCATGGCTGACGGAAGCTGGACTGAATTTCGCCCAAGAGGCGCCCCGCGATGATAGCCCGCCGCGACCGGTTCCTCAGCCTCCTCGGCACGCGTTCCCTCATCATGGGGATATTGAATATCACACCGGATTCCTTCTCCGATGGCGGCAAATTCTTCAGCCTCGATGCCGCCTTGCGGCAGGCGAAGAAACTGAGCGGCGAGGGCGCCGACATTATCGATGTGGGAGCGGAATCGACTCGCCCCGGCCACATGCCAGTGAGCGTCGAAGAGGAGCTTGAGCGTCTTGAACCCATTCTCGGGCGATTGACGGAGTCCTTCGATTGCCCATTCTCGATCGATACGTCGAAGGCCAGGGTCGCGCGCCGCGCGAGCGAGCTCGGCGCCAGCGTCGTTAATGATGTTTGGGGCTTGCAGAAAGATCCCGCGATGGCCGATACGATCGCCGAAACCGGCACAGCCGCGGTCCTTATGCACAATCGCGACGGCGTCGATCCCGATCTCGATATTATCACCGACATGCGCCGCTTCTTTGATACTTCATTGCATCTCGCCGATGCCGCGAATATTCCCCGCGCGCACCTCATTCTTGATCCAGGCATTGGCTTTGGCAAAAGCCGGGCGCAGAATTTCGCCGCACTCGCCCATCTCGCCACGCTGAAGGACTATGGCCTGCCGGTCCTGGTCGGCGTGTCGCGCAAATCCTTGCTCGCCGGGCCAGGCGAGGGGCCCGTCGACTTTAGCGTCGTTCGGACACTCGCCGCCAATCTCGCCGCCGCCGCGAAAGGCGCCACCCTCTTCCGGGTTCACGATGTGGCCGAGCATGCCGCAGCGTTCAAGGTGTTCGATGCCATCGCCCGCCCCTGATCTCCTCCATACTGGGCCGTTCACGGAAATAGGTCTGGGTCTTGGCAGCAACATTGGCGACAAGGCGGGCAACATCAGGCAGGCACTCGCGCTCATGGAGGCGCGCGGCATACTCCGGCTGACCGCTGTTTCGTCGATCTACCGCACGAAGCCTTGGGGTTATATGGAGCAGGATTTGTTCGCCAATGCCTGCGCGCTGGGGCAAACCCCACTGCCCCCCCTCGACCTACTCGCCGCGACCCATGCGGTTGAGCGTGACATGGGCCGGCAACCGTCGGTGCGCTGGGGGCCGCGCCTCATTGATATCGACATTCTTTTTTATGGCGACGCGGCTTTCGCGCATGAAAGATTGAACCTGCCGCATAAGGATCTTTTCGAACGCGCTTTTGTTCTCGTGCCCCTGGCCGAGATCGCGCCAGACATGGTGATCTCCGGCCGTTCCATTGCCAAGGCCGCCGCGCGTTTCGCCCATGAACCCCTCGAAAAATGGGAAGCCGGAGCCTCCTAGCGGGGGCGCCCGCGCAGCAGCACGGTGAAGAGAGTGGCGGCGATCGCAAAACCCAGCGCGGGGATCAAAATCAGAAACGCGCCCAAGACAAAAATGGCCATCGCAACGGCAATGACACCGGACAGCATGAAAACGGGCAAAAGCCCGAACGGTCCGATCCGGGATATGAAGACGCGTTGAAAACTGGTGGACTCCATGGGAAGCCGCCCTCTTAGCCTGCTTTCCAACTCGCGGATGTCCGTGTGGCCCGGCGGTATAATTTCCGGTTCGGAGTGAGGCTCGCCGCCGTCCGGGTAGCGCCTGTTGATCATGATCATGAAACCTAAGTATGTTGCCCATAAGATAGGTTCGAGAGACAAGGGCCGCAATGGTTCCGCGCGGCGAATATTAAGGCTATGGTCGTGGTGACACGCGCCATGAGCGGGGAAACAGAGGGAGAAACGGCAATGGGATGGTTTGTCCGCTACATCGACGACGAGCTGAAGCATGAAATGGTCTCTCGCGAGATGGCGACCGAGGAGGAGGCGCTCGAAGAAGCTTGGCAATTGGCGCAGGGCGACAATGAGGTGGTGGGCATCGATGGTCCGGACGAGGAGGCCGTTCCCATGCTGGAGATCGAGGCGTGGTTCGAGAAGCGCTCCGAAGCGGGCAAAACGGAGGCTTCGTCCTGATGAAGGAGGGCGCGTGAGCGGGCTCACGCGGCCTTTTTCTTCGGTGCGATCAATTTGCGGTTGATCAGCACCTCGGCGATCTGCACCGCGTTGAGCGCCGCGCCCTTGCGCAGATTGTCGGCGACACACCAGAGAGAAAGACCGTTCTCGACTGTCGTATCCTCGCGGATGCGCGAAATATAGGTCGCGTCCTCGCCCGCCGCCTCATGCGGCGTGATCGAGCCGCCGGGCTCGCGCTTGTCAATGACGAGACAGCCCGGCGCTTCGCGCAGGATCTCGCGGGCTTCATCGGCGCTGATCGGATGCGCGAACTCAATATTGACGGCCTCGGCATGACCGATGAAGACCGGCACCCGCACGCAAGTGGCGGTGAGCTTGATCTTGGGATCGAGAATCTTCTTGGTCTCCGCCATCATCTTCCATTCTTCCTTGGTGAAGCCGTCCTCCATGAAGACGTCGATCTCCGGAATCACGTTGAAGGCGATGCGCTTGGAAAATTTCTTGGTAGTGACCGGGTCGGACACGAACACCGCGCGGGTCTGGGCAAACAGCTCGTCCATCGCTTCCTTGCCGGCCCCGGACACCGATTGATAGGTCGCAACGACCACACGCAGGATCTTGGCCTTGTCGTGCAGCGGCTTCAAGGCAACCACAAGCTGAGCCGTTGAGCAATTTGGATTGGCGATGATATTCCTTTGGGAAAAGCCCGTGATCGCCTCGGGGTTTACCTCCGGCACGATCAGCGGCACGTTTGAATCATAGCGCCAAGCGGAGGAATTATCGATGACGACGCAGCCTTGCGCGCCAATCCTCGGCGACCATTCCTTCGACACGGTGCCGCCCGCCGACATGAGACAAATATCGGTCCCGCTGAAATCATAGTTTTCAAGCGATTTGCATTTCAAGGTCTTGTCGCCGAAGGAGACCTCCGTGCCGATCGAGCGCGCCGAGGCAACGGCTGCAACCTCATCGGCGGGGAACCGGCGCTCGGCCAGGATATCGAGCATTTCCCGCCCGACATTTCCCGTCGCGCCAACAACGGCAACCTTGAAACCCATCATTCACTCCATCCGCCGGCGAAATCTTGCCCGTCAACGGCTCATTGCATAGGCGATGTCGCGGCAAGCCGCAACGTCTGGCCTTCCCTCCAAAATCTTAACAATCATCCCGTCTCGACCATCATCCCGTCTCGTTGGCCGGCATGGCCGAAACTCTTGACACGCGGCGGCCCAGTAAACGCGGCGTTGACGCTGTTTGCAAGCTGTTCGCGTTTGGTAACGCCCGCACAACGTTCAGCGTCCACATTGATCGTGCCAAAGAACGTGCCACTAGCCAGCATAGCAGCGCCAAGGATCCTTCATGCATTTCGCGGTCTTGACAAGCGTGGCTGGGCAAAGCCAAAGCGTGACCAGCAGAGCAGGACTCCCGGCGCATTTGCGAAAGGAGGCTCCCTCTTTCCCACGGCCCCGGCGCCGCGGCCGCTTTGCCTGGGGCTCGACGGTGACCGCTCTTGCCCTGTTAGGCCTCTTCTACGCGATAGTGGAGTGGAATAAACTGGGGCAAGCCTCCTTGCCATCCCCGCGTCCGGTCACTGCCCCGTTGCCGGCCTGGATCGAAATCGCCAACGCCCCTGACATTTTCAGCCTCGCGGCACCGGAATTTGCGGAAAGCACGAAACATCATCTGGCCCGGCGGCATCGATCAGGCGGCGGCCGCCAGGACATCTTTGCGTTTGGCGGCACCCGCGAGGGGGATCCTTTGCTGAACCTCCTCATTTACCAGCCTGGCGGCGAGGCCCCGCCGGACTCGTCATTTTATGTGGAGCTTGCAAGACGTGCCGCCGAAACCGGTCGCGCAATCATCCGGGCAGAGCAACCAGGAGAGATGGCCACACGTTTCGGCGTGTTCGAAGTTGCCCGTCTCGGTTTGGCCCGCGATGGCGCGCCGCCGGAGGAATGCCTCGGCTTTCGTTTCGCCAATGCGGAGCCGGTCCTGCGCATCACCGGCTTTGCTTGCGGGGGTGAGGCGCCCATGCCAACACTCGCTTCGAAAACGGCGCTCGCTTGTCTTATCGACCGAATCGACCTCGCACCGGCGGCCGGGGACAAGGGTCTCATTGATTTTTTCGCCGCCCATTACGCGATACGCAGCCCCAACTGCGAAGAGCTCAAGAGCGATCCCGTGCCCTTACCGCCTGCCCCCTTTCGAAAACCCGTGAAGCGTCTCCGATCAAGCGACAATGAATAAGCCGGCAAAGATAAACTTGATATTTTATTGAGGAAGGCGGCGCGCGGTGCAACCAAACCGGAGCCATGGCGTTTCTTAGGAAAACCTTTGGAGTTCAAAATGTTTCATAAACTGTCGCCGATCGTGCTTGCCGCCGCCGCCTTTGCCGCTTCCACCGCCAGCGCCGAGGCGGTGCGGCATCGTCACCATCTGCGAGTCGCTCAGCAATATAATAACGAGCGCCCGCCGCTCACGGTCAACAAGCGCAGCTTCCTTGATCCCGGAACCGTGCCCGCCATCGACCACGGGCCGAATTATGTGACGCAAAATACGTTGTTCGCGCGGACTGCGGATCAGCATTTCTTGAAGTCGCAATTCGGCAATGAGGTGCTCCCGGCCCCGCTCGAAGTTCCCGGCCGTCCAGAGCCCATTGTCCAATTCGAGACCCCGGCCTATCCTTATTGAGAACAGAGCCTGATCGCGGTCTGTGACCACCATCCCGATCCCCGGAACGCGGCGGATAAAATATCTCGTGGAGATGTTGCCGCCACGGGGCTTGCGCTTTCCTTCGCGGATCTTGCCGCTTGCCATCGGGCGCCACTGCCGCGAGTGTTATCCCCGGGCAGACATGGCCGGGGTCAATCGCTGGAATTGGAGAGCGCCTAAGCCTTAGAGCGGCGCTCGGCGGACACCGTTTAAATCAAGCCGGCATCCGGCTGAGACGGAATGCCTAACGCCGCGAAGAGCTTATCTGGGCGTCTCATTCGCCCGGCGGCGGCGATCAGCGCCATCTCTGAGGATTGCCGCCGTTCGGTTTCTTCGAGAACGCCATAGACCCTGGAAACTGCGCGGCCAAGCGCGGTCTCCGTTGGCATCCCCTCCACCAATGCGGCGACGAAAAGTGCTGCGAAGAGATCGCCGGTGCCCGACGGGCGGCAGGCGAGCCTCGGGGTCACCACGCGCCAAGCGGCCTGGGGCTCGAACGCCAAGGTCTGAACCCAATCCGCGGTATCCGCGAAATGCGCGCCCGTCACGACAACCGTCGATGGCCCAAGACCGCGGGCGGCGGCGGCCATGTCTTCAACCGTTTCGGGTGCCCGGCCGGTAAGGTGCTCCAGTTCAAACTGGTTCGGCGTGATGATGTCCGCCAACGGGACGAGGCCCTCTCGAATGAGGCCGCGCAGATCCTCCTGGACGTAGAAGCCAGGACCGGCGTCGCCCATCACCGGATCGCAGAGATAGATGAGCTTCGAGTTTCGCGCTTTGGCGCGGCGGACGAAATCAATCACAGAAGCGGCGATCGCCGCCGAGCCAAGATAGCCGGTGATCAAGACCTTGCAAGCATCGACAAGACCGCGCTCTTCCACCCCGATGAGCAGATCCCGCACCAGTTTCGAGTCGAGGACGCCGCCACGCAGGGAAGGATAGTGCGGATGATTGCTAAAGAGCACCGTCGGCACCGCCGTGACCTCGATGCCACTGGCCTGCAGCGGGAAGACCGCCGCGCTGTTTCCGACATGTCCATGGACCACTTGGGATTGAATCGCAATAACCGTCACACGGTCCTGAGCCCCCTCGCCATCATGGCGGCAACCCATTTCGAAAGACGCCGATCGATCGAGCGGCGGACTGATAGCCCTAGCCCCGGCGTTCCGGGGAAGAGAGAAGCCAAGCCAAGGCCGCAAAAATTTACGTCAGATTTTTCAAATCGTCTGGCAGTTTGCCGCCATTCGCCGCAAGATTCAGCATGATTTGCTTATGAAGCCAAACATTCATCGTGGCGGAATCGCCCGTATCGCCGCCATAATGAAGTTCCTTTGCGAGTTCCTTGCGCGCCGCAAGACTGCTGTCAAGGGAGAGGAGCTTCATGAGATCGACGATGGAGTGCTTCCAATCGAGTTCCTGTGTGACTTTATCGTTCAAGGCGTCGAGCACCGCGGCTACGTCGACGGGTGGTCCGGCGGGTGCCGATACGACTGGTGAGGAAGCCGGCGCCGCAGACGCCGTCGCGGCTGTGGCCTTGCCAGCCAGAGCAGAAGGTGCCGGGTTCGGCTGAGCGGCAGGCGCATCCTGACTCGCCACCACGGGCGAAGCAGGCGTTCGGCCCAATATCTTTGACATGATCGTCCCGAAGATACTCATCGCGTGCCCTCCTTTGTGAGACGAGACCGAAATCTACCCGAGAGTGCCACCACGAATCCTGGACCCGCTCCCCCACGCCCCGCGGATGACTGGCGCGATGCCTCACTATAAAATGCCCGGCGGTCCACAAGGTTTCCCGAGGAGAGCCGAAAATGCCACATAGTTGTGGCTAAGCCATAGTATTCAAGTAATAATGTCTGAGATGAGGCGCCGCCTGTTCCCGGTCATATCCCGCTACCCTTATGGACGCGACAATGAGAGCGGATCGGGCTCGCGAATAACAGGGGCTTGCGCCTTCCTCGATCAAGGTCCGGGTGAACGGATAGGGCCTCCGGCAGGTAACGTTGCTGCCAAAAGCCATTCTTTTCAATCTCCTTGCGCGCCTTTGGCGACGATGACTCCCGAAGCAGGGTCTCGGTGAAATCGACGGCCTGGGCGATCAGGACAAGCCGAAACGGAGTAAGCGCGGCCAATTTCCGCGGCATAATGATCGACAAGTTGCGCCTTGACGCCCGAGCCAGACGACGCCGGGGCGTCCCTTTCCCGGCTTTTGCACACGCCGCCGGTAGGCGATGCGGCGAATAGACGATCCTCTTCCCACCTTGAGTGGCGGACCCGATCCCGCCGTCATGATCTCCCCATGCCCTCTGCGCTGGTTCCCGCCCGGCCTGCTGGATGAAGAGGGGGAATATGGTGAAAATTAATAACTTCCAGGTTTAATCTTCATAGGTCTCCGTGTTGAACGCCGTCTCCCCCAATGACGCAAGCTTTTCGACTGCCATTCCAAGACAGGGCCACCCATCCCCTGGCCGGCGCAACCGTGCTGCAACTCATTCCGGATCTCGAGGCGAATGACACGGCGCGGGCGGCAATCGATATCGCTGCGGCGCTTGACGCGGCGGGGGCACGCGCGCTCATTGCTTGTGTCGGCGGCCGGATGCGAGGAGAGCTGCAAGCCAAGGGCGGCATTTTCGCGCCCTTTCCCTCGCAAACCAAAAACCCGCTTGCCATGGCTTCGAATATGCGCCGCCTCGAACGGCTCATCGCGGCGGAACGCGCCGATATCGTTCATGTCCGCTCGCGCGCTTTGGCTTGGGTCGCCTATGGCGCGACTCGGAAGACGAAGACACCCCTCGTCACCACTTTTCACTCCGGCCGCCAAGGCGCCAATCCCATTGCCGTGCGGTACAATTCGGTTTTGGCGCGCGGCGACGCGGTGCTCACCGATTCCGCCTTCACCGCCAATCTCGTAAACGAACTCCACGCGCGCGCGAAGGGAAAAATCCGTATCGTTCATCAAGGGGTCAATTGCCGGATTTTCGCGCCCGAGGCGGTGACGCCGGCGCGTGTTCAGGCAGTGCGGAGGCATTGGAAGGTCAATCCGGATGAGCAAATCGTGCTTCAGGCAGCCCCCACAAGCCCGGCGAGCGGCCACATCATCCTGGTCGAGGCGGCGCGGCTTTTGGCACGCAGTGGCCTCGTTGGGGTGAAATTCATTCTCGCTTGCGACCGCAAGGCGACCGCGTTTGACCACCACATCGATCGAGCCATCGCGCGGGAAGGGCTGCAAGGCATCATGATCCGTGCTGGCCATGACGACATGCCGGCGGCCTATCTTGCGGCCTCGCTCGTTGTCGTGCCGGCGACCGAGGCCGAAGCCTTTGGCGAGGCGGCTGTCCAAGCCCAGGCCATGGGCAAGCCCGTGATTGCCGCGCAGATCGGTGCGGCAACGGAAACCGTTCTGGCGCCCCCCATGGTTGCGGATTCTGCGCGCACCGGTTTTCTCGTCAAACCTGGCGACGCGGCGGCGCTGGCGGTGGCGATCGCCAAAGTTTTGACCCTCGGCGCCAGTGCCAGCGGCAAACTCGCCGCACGAGCCCGGAACCATGTGGAAGCGCATTATTCCACCGAAACCGTCTGTGACGAGACACTTAATGCCTATGCGGCAGTGCGGCGCGGCGGCGAAAGATGATCAAAAGCGCTTTGCCCGCCGTAATGCCCTCGTGATCTCTTCATTGACTTCGCGCCGCAATCAACCGATGTTTGAGACGGATCTGGCGGGCGGCGCGAAGGTCGCCGAGGCGATTCGCGCGTCTGCCAGACTCGATGTGTCTACACAAGGAGAATAAGCCATTCGCCGTCCTATGAAAGCCCCGCCCGTTCCGCAGAAGGACGGGCCGCGTATAAATCACGATATCAACGCCCATGAAGTTCAGTTAATCGATGCCGAAGGCAAGAACCGTGGCGTCGTCGGCACACTTCAAGCCCAGCAATTGGCCGATGAGGCTGGACTTGACCTTGTCGAAATTGTTCCGACGGCCAATCCCCCTGTCTGCAAAATCCTTGATTATGGCAAATTCCGCTTCCTGGAGCAGAAGAAATCCGCGGAAGCCCGGAAAAAGCAGAAGATTGTCGAAATCAAGGAGATCAAGCTGCGTCCGGGAATCGACGACCATGACTACGGCGTCAAAATGAAAGCCGTGCGCCGGTTTTTCGAGGAAGGCGACAAGGTGAAAGTCACCTTACGTTTTCGCGGCCGCGAGATGGCCCATCAGGAACTCGGGTTCCGCCTGCTCGAACGGGTGAAATCCGAGACTGGGAGCGTCGCCAAGGTGGAAGCCGAACCATCCATGGAAGGCCGTCAGATGATCATGGTTCTCGCGCCGAAATAACGCGAGGCGGGGAAGATCGTCACCGCCAGGCACGATTGGTGTAATCGATCGCATAATTTTGTGGCGCCGCGGCAATCGCGGCCATGCCGGTGAGAACGACGTCGTCGGTGCCGATCAGCCTGGTGCCGATGGCGCGCATCATCTCGCCGTAAGGCGCCTTGTTCTCGAAGGCCCTGCGAAACTGCTCCGGATCACAAAAATTCACGATCCTTGGCAGGATTCCACCGGCAAAGGTGACGCCGCCCTTGGCCAAGAAGGCGAGGGCGAGATCGCCCGCGAAACGGGCCATGAGTATCCAGCAAAGCCGCAGCGTCCGTGCCTCCTCGCCCGAGGGATCGGCCTGGGCTTGTTGGATCAAGGCGATTTCGCTCGTAAGGGACGTGGTCTTGGCCGCTCCGGCGCAGCGCGCCTTATGAAGGCGCAGGAGGCCCGGCCCACAGAGGATCGTTTCCGCGCACACCCGGCCCAGCGCCCCGGTGTCGAGATGCCGCCAGATTGCTTCCTCCTCGGCTCCGAGAGGCCCGAAACCCATATGTCCAGCCTCGCTCGCCAAGACGAGGTGGCCGCCGCCGGTCTCGACCAGCGCCGCCGCGCCAAGGCCCGTGCCGGGCCCGAGAATGAGCTGCACGCCTTGGGTTCGCTCGAAGGAGCCGATCGGCACCGCCGAGCCCCCTTCGAGAATGGGAAGGCTGTAGCCCTGGGCTTCGAAATCATTGAGGAGCAGGCCTTGCTCGAGGCCCGCGCGTGCCGCGACCGCGCGGCCGTCGATCCGCCAATCCGCATTGGTCAGCTTGATAGATTGCCCGCTGACCGGACCGGCGGCACAAGCGATCAAGGAGCGCGGCTTGACCGCGAGCCTGGCAAAAACCTCGGCGAGCGCCTCTTCGAGCCCGGCGTAGTCACGGGTCTTGAGATGCGGTCCCGCCGCGAGCGGCTCTCCGGCTTCGGGCGCCACGGCAAAGCGCGCATTGGTGCCGCCGATGTCGCATATAAGAACCGGGTAGGGAAACCTCACGCCATCAGACTTTCATGGAAAGTGAACTTTGACCGCCGCGCACGAAAGGATAGAGTCCAGCGCCTGAAACGAAAGAGACGAGCCAGCCAACGATGTCCTTTCAATATCATCCGCTTTTTGCTCCCGGCAAGGATAAGACGTCCTATCGGAAACTCACCTCGGACGGCGTGCGGGTCGAGACCTATGGTCCGCACACGTTCCTGCGTGTCGAGCGCGAAGCGTTGCGGCACCTCGCCGAACAGGCGATGAGCGACATCAACCATCTGCTGCGGCCTGCCCATCTGGCCCAGCTTGCCAAAATCCTGGCCGATCCCGAGGCCACCGGAAACGACAAATTCGTCGCCTTCGATCTTCTGAAGAACGCAAATATCGCGGCGGGCGGCATCTTGCCGATGTGCCAGGATACCGGCACGGCCATCGTCATGGGCAAGAAGGGACGCTTCGTCTTCACCGATGGCGAGGATGAGAGCGCCCTCGCCGAAGGCATCAAGGATGCCTATGAAAGAAAGAACCTGCGTTATTCGCAGCTTGCCCCTCTCTCGATGTTCGAGGAGAAGAACACCAAGACCAATCTGCCGGCGCAGATCGAAATCTATGCGGAAGGCGAGGACAGCTATAAATTCCTGTTCATCGCCAAGGGCGGCGGCTCCGCCAATAAGACCTATCTCTATCAGGGAACGCCGTCGCTTTTGACGCATGATCGTCTCGTCGATTTCCTCAAGGAAAAAATTCTGACGCTCGGCACCGCCGCCTGCCCGCCCTATCATTTGGCGATCGTCATTGGCGGCACCTCGGCGGAACTGAATTTGAAGACGGTGAAGCTCGCCTCGACGAAATATCTGGATTCCTTGCCGGTCTCGGGCGGCGAGGATGGCCATGCCTTCCGCGATCTCGGCATGGAAGAAGAGATATTCAAGCTGACCCAGGTTTTGGGCGTCGGCGCGCAATTCGGCGGCAAATATTTCTGCCATGATGTCCGGGTGGTGCGGCTGCCGCGGCATGGGGCCTCACTGCCGATCGGGATCGGCGTCTCCTGTTCGGCCGATCGCCAGATGCTCGCGAAGATTACCGCCGAGGGTGTCTTCATTGAAGAGCTGGAACATGATCCGGCGAAATATCTGCCGCCCATTGACGAAGGGTCGCTCGGCGGCGAGGTGGTGCCGGTCGATCTGACCCGCCCGATGCCGGACATTCTGGCAACGCTCTCGCGCTATCCGATCAAGACACGGCTGTCACTCTCGGGGCCGATGATCGTCGCGCGCGATCTGGCACATGCGAAAATCAGGGCGAGGCTTGAAGCGGGGGAGGGCATGCCGCCTTATTTCAAGGATCATCCCATCTATTACGCGGGCCCGGCCAAGACACCGGAGGGGTTTGCCTCCGGCTCCTTTGGTCCGACGACGGCGGGCCGCATGGATTCCTATGTCGATCAGTTCCAGGCGGCGGGCGGCTCGCTGGTGATGCTCGCCAAGGGCAATCGCGACAGGCAAGTCCGCGAGGCCTGTGCCCGGCACGGCGGCTTTTATCTCGGCTCGATTGGCGGCTCGGCGGCGCGGCTCGCCCAGGATTGCATCAAAAAAGTCGAGGTTCTGGAATATCCCGAGCTCAGCATGGAAGCGATCTGGAAAATCGAAGTCGAGAATTTCCCGGCGTTCATCATCATCGACGACAAGGGCAATGATTTTTTCAAGGAGCTGAATTTGGGGTGAGGTGGGGGGCTGTTTGTCAATTTACAGGGGGTATCTTGTCGTGATCAAGTAT
>DATJLX010000276.1:0-17681 GCA_035509135.1 Methylocella sp. | reverse complement strand
GGAAACACCGAAGAAATGACCCGCGCCTCCTGCGCGGAGAAACTCATTCATCGGACGGCTGACCCGAGCCTGTCTGAACTTTGAAGTCAAGGATCGAGACGGCCGGAGGCCGCGCGCCATCGAAATCGGACTTGTCCGATTTCGAAATTATAAATGCCCATCTCGGCAACAGCCGAGATGGGTGCGCGTCCTTGAGTTCAAAGTTCAGACAGGCTTTTCGGCCGCCGTGCGATGAATGGCCGGGGCGGCCGTTATCCTTGTTAGACCAGATCGCTTTACTGGCAACTCATGCGACGCCGTCATTGCGACCGCGAGCCAAAGGCGAAGCGGGAAGCAATCCAGTCGCCTTGCGGCCCTCCTGGTTTGCTTCGTTGCTTCGCTCCTCGCAATGACGGGGCTCCCTCATGAGTCCCGATCCTCACTCGAAGCTGCCTCGCGCTTATGCGCCGCCAAGCGCTTGTCTTGCAGCGCGCGCGTTTGATCGGCGGCGTCACGTTCGGCGCTTGTGCGGCCGGATTTCGCGCGGGCAGCGGCGGCTTGCTTGGCGGCCGTGGCGCGCGCTTTCTGTTTGCGGGCGCGGCGCAGATTGACGATGTCGCCCATGGTGCGGCCGGGCCTCGATCAGGCTTTAGCCGCGCTGCGGGCGCTGAGGCGGCCTCTGACGGCGCTCATGGTGGTTTTGATAGGCAATGCCGGAGTGACAGGCGCAATAGGGCCCTGTGCCTGGCACTTTCTTGGCGCCGCAGTAGCGGAATTCAGACTGCGCCGGATCGCCGATCGGCCAACGGCACATCGACTCCCGCAAGTCCATGATGGTCACCGGTTCGCAAATCGGCACGACAACATCCGCCACCACTTGCGGCCGCGGTGCTTCCAGCATCAAGGGCTCCAAAGCGAGGGCGGTATTGCCGATGGAAGCGTGGGCGCCTGCGCGCGCCTGCGCCGTGCGCCTTGCCGCTTTTTGGTGTTGCACGGCAGGCACATGTCCGGCGGCGGCTTTGACCCGGCCCGAGAGCCCGAGCCGGAAGACCTTGCCGATCACCGCATTGCGCGTAACCCCGGCACCGAGCTCGCCGGCGATACGACTCGCGCTGCATCCTTCGAGCCAGAGCTTTTGCAACAACTCGATTCGTTCATTGGTCCAGGACATCGAGGCCTCCTAGATGCTTGCCACTCTGAACAAAGAGCCGTTTGAAAATCCGCTCATTCATCGAAGTGGCGGGCTCTATCAAAATCACCGGGACCGTTTCCAATGGCCGCGGCGTCACAACGATAAACTCAAGCCCCGGCGGCGGGGTTCAACGCCATCTGTTTCAAGCTGCACTTGCCTAAGCTTTCACAGCCAACGCGCAACAAACTACACCCGCGATGGAATCCCGCGCAAGCCGCGTATGGTGCCGCCAAATGTTTTCAACAACAGCTTGCATGACGCAAGCCACTGTCAGGGCAGACGCATGGCCATCAGATGCAAACAAATGAACGGGATCAGGCCATGATGAAGAAAACCGGACGCTGCATGATTTCAAAGTGAGCTTGCGCCGGGCTGGCCGAATAATTTCAGGCGAGGGCTTCGCGAAGAAAGTCCGCGGGTCGATGCGCGATCCGCCGCGTGAATGGAAAATATTTGTGGACGGATCAATAATGACATCCTAAGGCCTGCTTGTCCGTGCCGGCCGTTCGAGGAATCCCCATGGCCAACGATCCCGCTCATGAGCCTGGCCGCATTCTTATTGGCAAGAGCGATGCCTACCAATATCTGACGCTTTCGCTTGGCAACCGGCACGGGCTTGTCGCTGGCGCGACCGGCACCGGAAAAACCGTGACCTTGCAGCTCCTGGCGGAAGGCTTCTCGCGCGCCGGAACCGCGGTTTTCGCCGCCGATATCAAGGGCGATCTCGCCGGCATCGGGATGCGAGGCGACGCGAAACCCCACTTTGTCCAGCGCGCGAAGGATATCAAGATCGCCTATGCGGCGGATGATTTTCCGGTCGCCTTTTGGGATCTCTTTGGACAATCCGGGCATCCGGTCCGCGCCAGAATATCGGATATGGGGCCCTTGCTTCTCGCCCGCTTGCTCGAGCTCAACGACATTCAGGAAGGCGTTCTCAACATCGCCTTCAGGCTTGCCGACGAACAAGGCTTGCTGCTGATCGACCTCAAGGATCTCCGGGCGCTCTTGCAGCATCTCGGCGACACGGCACCGGAGGTGAGCAAGATCTACGGCAATGTGGCGCCGGCGACGATCGGCGCGATTCAGCGCCGTTTGCTGGTCCTCGAAAATCAAGGGGCCGCGGGATTTTTCGGCGAACCCGAACTCGACATCGCTGATTTTCTGCGGTGCGATCGTGATGGGCGCGGTTTCGTCAACATTCTGAGCGCCGAGAAATTGATGCGCGCGCCGCGCCTCTATGCGATTTTCCTTCTGTGGATGCTATCGGAATTGTTCGAAAAATTGCCCGAGGTTGGCGACCTCGAGAAGCCAAAGCTGGTTTTCTTTTTCGATGAGGCACACCTTCTGTTCGACAATGCGCCGAAGGCTCTTCTGAGCGCCATTGAGCAGGTGATCCGGCTCATCCGCTCAAAGGGCGTCGGTGTTTATTTCGTCACCCAAAATCCGGCTGACGTCCCCGAAACGGTCCTGGGACAACTCGGCAATCGCGTTCAGCACGCCTTGCGCGCTTTCACGCCGCGCGACCAGAAGGCCGTCAAGGCGGCGGCGGATACGTTCCGCCGCAATCCCTCCTTCGATACCGCCACCGCGATCACCGAGCTCGCGGTCGGCGAAGCCTTGGTGTCGATGCTCGACGCCAAGGGCAACCCCGGGATCGTCGCGCGAAGCCTGATCGCGCCACCGATGGCAAGGGTTGGTCCAATCAGCGACGAGGAGCGCCAGCAGCTCATTCAGAAAAGCGGCCTTCTTGGCAAATATGAGACGGCGATCGACCGGCACTCCGCTTTCGAGACGTTGCGCGAGAGGAGCCAGCCGGGAGGCGAGGCCGGCACCTCCGAAGCGTCATCCGGCGGTTGGCTCGGGACTCTCAAGGGCGCGCTTGGCGGGCTTTTCGGCCATACGCCGGGCCGCGGACGCCAGCGCATGTCGGCGGGCGAAATCGCGCTTCGCTCCGCCGTTCAATCGGCGGCGCGCACCGCTGGGACAAAAATCGGTCAGGCCATCCTGCGCGGGATCCTTGGAGGCAAATCGAAATAGGCTTCAAAGCTAATCCCCGGGCGGCGATCCCCAATGCCGCGAGGTGCCAGCGCCAGCCAGGTGCCGCCAAACTTTGAAGGTGCGCCGCGGCTGCCGGTATTCCTCGAGGCTATCCAGCTCTTTGAGCAGGCGGACGCGCCGGTCAAGCCATGCCAGGAAGAGAGGGCGAAGGCCCCGTAAAAGGAGCGGCGCTTTTGCGAACGCCGGCAGCAGGCGTAGAGCGTGTTGGGAGATGACCGGATCCCGGCCAAGCCTGGCAGCCAATTCAAATTCGCGATGCCCCAGAAGAGCCGCAAGAAGGAGCAAGGCAAAGTCTTCCCGCGTGGGATCGATCGCGGCGAGTTTTCTTGCGAGCGAAATGGCCTCCTCATAGTTTTCCCGGCGCAGGAGGAAGGTGCAAAGCGCGCGCATCGGGACTGGATGTTCCGGCAGAACATCGTTGGCTTTTTTCAATTGCCTGGCGGAGGCGGTGAAATCCCGTGCTCTCTCACTCAGGCGGGCAAGATAAATATGATAGGCGGCGTCGTCTGTCGCGTGGGTTGCCATTTCCGCAAGCCGGATCTTGACGTTGAAATGATGCGGCGGAAGACGCCGTGCCAAAGTGAACAGATATTGGCCCGATGACCGGCGCGACGCACGGGCTGTCTGTTCCAAAACAGCCGGGTCGAATTTTCCATGGGCGATATCGAGGATGGCGGGCACAAGCAGGCCCGTCTCGTTTAGAAAAGCGCCCGCAGGATGGCCGGCGTGGGGGAGACGGATGCCTTTTGCGTTGGGATAGGCCCGCCCGATGAGACGGAAATGTTCGGCGTCGCGGTCCCGCGGATCATAGAAGACGATGGGTTCGACGGCGCCGTCTTCCTGGCCGACATGCTCGTGAAGAAACCGGATCGTCCGGGTCAATGGCCGCCAGCGCGTCTCGAATGGCGCAAGCCGCGGCGAAACGGAATATTGCGGCGAGATGGCGATCGCCGTTCCGGCGCCGATCACGCCGGCAAATCTTATGGCCGCATAACCGCCCATGCTCGATCCATAGGTGATGATGCGCTCATGGCCGGCGGCAGCCGCGGCAATCACCCGCAAGGCCTCCGGAAATTCGGGGTATTGGTACCAAATGTTCGTTCGGTTGATGACGTGGATCGCGTCGATCCCGTTTTTCATCAGCATGGCCTCGCCGAAGCCCGGCCGATCGAGCCGGGGGTCATCCGTCAGAGACGAAAAGGTGACCATGCAGACCGGCGACCCCTTCGTCTTGGCAAAGCGGACGAGAAAATCGGGCGCGCGATAGAGAATGAGCGTCATTCGCCTGGATCGCTGGCGGGCCGAGACGGGCAGAGCTGCGGTCCCCCGATTCGCGGCGAGGACATTTCATTGCCCAACCCTTAACCCGTGACACGTCCCAATCGCAACATGGTCATCGCAACATGGAGCTGGCTGTCACCCTTGACAGAGCCGCTCCTTGGAACCGCCAGATCAGGATCAAGCTGAAACCCTTGATGCCCGTGTGGCGGGCCACGGATGGATAGGAACGCGCGGAGGCGGATAAGGCCGCCGTGCATCCCCCTAGGCGAATTTGTCGCGGCATGTTCCTCAGCATTGGCCTTGCCAAAAATCAAACGATCACCCAACTTAAGAAAAGCTAAATAATATCGGATAGCTAAATAATATAGGATAAATGAACCACGAGAGGAAATGACGGCAATGCTCCTGCAAGATGATACGGCAGGCCGCGAAATTGAGGCGAATGATCAGCGCACCGCAAAAGTGCTGTGGTGGGTTATGATGGCCACGCGCCTCGTCATTCCGGCCTATGTTTTCTATGCAATCTACCTCTATTGGACTTTGCCCCCCAGCGCTTATTTGTTGACCGGCAATTAAAGCCCGAGCAGACGTTTGATTGGCGTCTTCCTAGAGCCTTCCTAGAGCAGGTTTATGGTGTGAAGACGCCATGAAACGGCGCGGAGAGTCGCGCGTGCCCCAACCAGCTGTGGGCGGGTTGTGGTCGTGGGTGTCGCCAAACAATCATTTCAAAGACGCGACTCGATCGCCAATGTGAAGTCGCTAATGCGAAGATGACCGTTCTGGACCACAAAGGGTCCGGCGGCGAAATCTGCCGTTGATGCGTTGCGGGCCTTGCGACGCATGCCAAGCCTCGATCCGCCTTGTTGATGATCCCGCGGCGGATCCGGCGTCCGGATGCTCTTGCCGGCGAGTTGACGCGGCGGGCTGGATCGGCTAACGGGTTTTTTTCAGCCTGAAACGAAGGGTTTTTAGGGATTTTTTCCCCAAGCCCCCTTTTTGCCGGGCGTCCCGCAAGGGCCGGCCTCCACCGGACGCGGGAAACAGCGACCCTGCGCGCCGCTCCGCTTTCGGGCGGCGCGGCCCCAAATGGAGAATAGGTTTTGGCTCGTATTGCTGGCGTCAATATTCCAACCAACAAGCGTGTCGTTATCGCGCTTCAATATATTCACGGCATTGGACCGGCGAAAGCCAAGGAACTGTGCACAAAAGTCAGAATTCCCGCCGAGCGGCGTGTCGCTGAATTGACCGACGCGGAAGTTTTGCAGATTCGCGAAGCGATCGATCGTGATTATATCGTCGAGGGTGATCTTCGCCGCGAGGTGGCCATCAACATCAAGCGTCTGATGGACCTTGGCTGCTATCGCGGGCTCCGCCACCGGCGTCAATTGCCGGTGCGAGGCCAGCGCACCCACACCAATGCCCGGACCCGCAAGGGCAAGGCCAAGCCCATCGCTGGCAAAAAGAAATAGAGTTTGAGCATAGACTGGCTATCTATAGCCCCCGCAGCCGGCCATGCAGTCGCCGAGATGCAACGATCATCCCGAGCGCCTGGCATGACGGGCGCGCTTGAAGGAATTGGATAATGGCAAAGGAAGCTACCCGCGTTCGGCGCCGCGAGCGCAAAAATATTGCGTCCGGCGTCGCGCACGTCAATTCGACCTTTAACAATACAATGATCACGATCGCCGACGCCCAGGGCAATACGATTTCCTGGTCGTCGGCCGGCACCATGGGGTTCAAGGGATCCCGCAAATCGACCCCCTATGCGGCGCAGATGGCGGCCGAGGACTGCGCCAGAAAAGCGGCGGAACATGGCATGCGGACACTCGAGGTCGAGGTTTCGGGGCCAGGCTCGGGCCGGGAATCGGCCTTGCGGGCTTTGCAAGCCGCGGGCTTCACGGTGACGTCGATCCGCGATGTCACCCCTATTCCGCACAATGGCTGCCGGCCGCGCAAGCGGCGGCGCGTTTAAGCCGAAGCTGTCCCGGCAAGAGAGGCCGGGGGCGTGTCTCGCACCGCCACGTTAAGCAATTTTATCATGGAAGGGCCCGCTCGTGATTCAAAAGAACTGGCAGGAACTGATCAAACCAAGCAAACTCGAGGTGATCGCTGGCGATGATCCAAAACGGATAGCCACGATCGTGGCGGAGCCGCTCGAGCGCGGCTTTGGCCTGACCCTTGGCAATTCGCTGCGCCGCATTTTGCTGTCGTCCCTGCAGGGCGCGGCGATCACCTCGGTCCATATCGACGGTGTCTTGCATGAATTCTCGTCGATCCCCGGCGTGCGTGAGGACGTGACGGATATCGTGCTCAATATCAAGGATATCGCGCTCAAGATGCCGGGCGAAGGCCCGAAGCGCATTGTTCTCAAGAAACAAGGTCCAGGCAAGGTCACGGCCGCCGACATCGCCACAACCGGCGATATTTCCATCCTGAACCCCGAACTCGCCATCTGCACCCTCGACGAGGGCGCCGAAATCCGCATGGAATTCACGGTCGCCACGGGCAAAGGCTATGTCCCCGCCGAGCGCAACCGGGCGGAAGACGCGCCGATCGGCCTCATCCCCGTTGACAGTCTCTACTCGCCCGTCAAGAAAGTCAGCTACCGGATCGAGAACACAAGGGAAGGGCAAATCCTCGACTACGACAAGCTCACCATGCAGGTCGAAACCAACGGATCGCTCTCGCCCGAGGATGCGATTGCCTTCTCGGCGCGCATTCTTCAGGACCAGCTCAATGTCTTCGTCAACTTCGAGGAGCCGCATCGCGTCGAGGCAACACCCTCAATACCGGAACTCGCCTTCAATCCAGCCCTTCTCAAGAAGGTCGATGAACTCGAACTCTCGGTGCGGTCGGCGAATTGCCTGAAGAACGACAACATCGTCTACATTGGGGATCTCATTCAAAAAAGCGAGGCGGACATGCTTCGCACGCCGAATTTCGGCCGCAAGTCGCTGAACGAGATCAAGGAAGTGCTGGCTCAGATGGGCCTCCACCTCGGCATGGATGTTGCCGGCTGGCCGCCGGACAATATTGACGAACTCGCCAAGCGCTTCGAGGAGCATTATTGATTCCATAACCCCGCTCCTCTCGCTCTTTCCACGGGCGGGAGAAAACGGGAGCGGCCGTACCTTGGCACGGCGGCCGCCAATCACCGGAGAAAGCCATGTATCACGGACACGCCAAGCGCCGATTCGGCCGCATGCACGAACATCGCAAAGCGATGTTCGCCAATATGTGCCAAGCGCTGATCAAGCATGAACAGATTGTCACTACCTTGCCGAAGGCAAAGGATCTGCGCCCGATCGTCGAGAAGCTGGTCACGCTCGGCAAGCGCGGCGATCTTCACGCCCGCCGGCAGGCGATCGCCCAAATCAAGGATGTCGCGCTGGTCGGCAAATTGTTCGGTGTCCTCGGCCCGCGCTACAAGGACCGGCATGGCGGCTACACGCGCGTCTTGAAGGCAGGTTTCCGCTACGGCGACAACGCCGCCATGGCGGTGATTGAATTCGTGGACCGCGATGTTGATGCCAAGGGGCAAGATTCCGGGGCGGCCAGCGGCGAAGAAGAGGCGGCGGCTTAAGGCGGCCATCCAAGGACAGAGTCACGGCCGCGCCACCGCGGCGGAGTTCCACGGCGCGATCGGGTTTCCGGCATGAAACCAGCGCGGGTTCGGGTACCTAATGAGGAGCGATCCATGAACACGCTCTTGCTTGGTTGGCCGCGGGCCTTGACTGTTTCCCTGCTTGTTCCGCTTTGCCTGTTTGCCGCGTCCGCCGAGCCCGTGCGGCAAGTGCCGCAAGGACAAAATGACGTCATTTTGTCCTTTGCGCCGATCGTCAAGAAGGCGCAACCCGCCGTCGTCAATGTCTATGCGTCCCGCACCGACAAGCGGCCGCGCAATCCGATTTTTGACGATCCGATCTTCCGGCATTTCTTCGGCGAGGGCGGCGGCGGGCGGCCGGGCAGCCCGACCACGCGCTCGCTCGGCTCGGGTGTTCTTGTCGATGCGTCCGGCCTTGTCGTCACCAATTATCACGTCATTGAAGGCATGACGGACGTCAAGGTCGCGCTTGCCGATAACCGCGAGTTCGACGCCGAGATCGTGCTGCGGGATCAGCGGACCGACCTCGTCGTCCTGCGATTGAAGGGAGGCGGGAATTTTCCGGTGATGGAATTAGGGGATTCCGAGGCGCTTGAAGTCGGCGACATCGTTCTTGCCATCGGCAACCCCTTTGGCGTCGGGCAGACGGTGACGCAGGGCATTGTCTCGGCCCTGGCGCGCACCCAGGCTGGCATTTCGGATTACGGCTTTTTCATTCAAACCGACGCGGCCATCAATCCCGGCAATTCGGGCGGCGCTCTCGTCGATCTTCACGCGCGGCTTGTCGGGATCAATTCCGCGATCTTCTCGCAGACCGGAAGCTCGATCGGGATCGGCTTCGCGATCCCCGTCAATATGGTCAAAATGGTGCTGGCCGCCGCCAAGACCGGGGGCCATCAGGTGCGCCGCCCCTGGCTCGGGGCCAGTCTGCAAACCGTGTCCCGGGAGATCGCCGATTCGCTCGGCCTTGACCGGCCGATGGGGGCTCTGATCACCGATCTTTCCGTGGGGGGGCCCGCCGCCGAGGCAGGCTTGCGGCGCGGCGATCTCATTACCGCCATTGACGGTCAGACAATCGATGATCCCGAGGGGCTCGGCTACCGGCTGGCGACGAGACCGCTCGGCGGCGCCGCCACCTTGACCTATCTCCGCGATGGCAAATCCAGCACAACTTCGCTCAAGCTCCTTCCGGCACCGGAAATTCCAGCCCGCGATCCCGTGAAAATCAAAGGGCCCTCGCCCTTCGCCGGCGCCACCGTGATCAATTTGTCGCCGGCGGTCACCGAGGAGCTTTCCATTCGCGGCGCCAGCGAGGGGGTTGTCATCAGCGAGATCGAAGCGGGTTCGCAGGCGGCGCTGGTCAATTTTCAAATCGGCGATGTGATCGTGTCCATCGATGATGCGCCGGTCAAAACGACGCGCGACCTCGAACAGGCTGTGAGCCGTGCTCATAACTATTGGAAATTGACGATTGGACGCGGCGGCGAATTGATCACCACGGTGATTGGCGGGTGAGCCGCCCCCCTGGCCTGGCTTTCCTATGCCTCTCGACCCCGGTGTCGGCTCCTCTCCTTGGCAAGTTACGAGCCGCGACGTTCGTTGAAGGGGATTGGAGCTGAACATGCTATTGGGGCAGAAGCGGATTTTGGTCACGGGCGGCGCCGGCTTTCTTGGCACCCATCTTTGCCGGCGGCTGCTTGACCAGGGACACGAGGTCCTTTGCGTTGATAATTTTTCCACTGGGACACGCCGCAATATCAAGGAATTGCTCGACGATCCCATGTTCGAGCTTCTCCGCCACAACGTGACCTTTCCGCTCTTTGTCGAAGTGGATGAGATCTACAACCTTGCGTGTCCTGCCTCGCCGATTCACTATCAGTTCGATCCGGTTCAAACGACGAAGACGAGCGTCTCCGGCGCGATCAACATGCTCGGCCTCGCCAAACGCCTGAAGATTCGCATCCTCCAGGCCTCCACGTCGGAGATCTACGGGGATCCGATCGTCCATCCACAGCCGGAGGATTACTGGGGCAATGTGAATCCGATTGGCAGCCGCTCCTGCTACGACGAAGGCAAGCGCTGCGCGGAAACCTTGTTCTTCGACTATCACCGCCAACATAGGATGAGCATCAAAGTCGCGCGGATCTTCAATACCTACGGGCCCAATATGCGCCCGGATGATGGCCGCGTGGTATCGAATTTCATTTGCCAAGCCCTGCTTGGGGAGGATCTGACCGTCTTTGGCCGTGGCGACCAGACGCGGTCCTTCTGCTATGTGACAGATCTGATCGATGGATTGGATCGCCTCATGAATTCCGCCGAAAGCATCACCGGACCCATCAACATCGGCAACCCTGGCGAATTCTCCATCCGGGAACTGGCCGAAAAAGTGATCGAGGCGACCGGATCAAAATCAAAGATCATCGAGCGGCCCTTGCCGGACGATGATCCAAAGCAAAGGCAGCCTAACATCGATCTTGCCGAAAAGCTGCTAGGCTGGCGTCCCACGATCAACTTGGACGAAGGACTGACACGCACAATCGCTTATTTCGAGGTTCTTTTGCGCGAGCATGGCAAGACGATCATCGGCGGCAGAAGACTGCCATCCCCCGCCTCCGTCTGACCAGCGGCGCTTCGCTTCGCGCGGGCTCAAAAGAGCGAACCATGGGCGCTTTCTCTTCATGGGCGCTTTCTCTTGGAGAGATCATGGTCCTCGGGCTGATGTGCTGAAGCGGTCAGCCTGCTGGCAGCCGGCGCCTGAGGGCCAGCCAAAGTTCTCGTATCTCCCGCGCCGCCTCACCCTTGGGATTCACTTCGGTCACTCCCTTGCCCCTCCGCGCGGCGTGCAGAAAAGCGACGCGAGAACGGATGCGTGGGCGCAAAAGAGAGCCAACGGCCTCAAGCGCCTCCGTGGCCTCTTGCATGGGCGAAGATGTGCCGGAAGGCGGACATTGATTCAGAAGAAAAACAAAGTCCCGGCCCATCAGCTTCAACCGGCGGCCGGTGACCTCGCTCGCCCAGATGTCAAATGTGGCTGGCCTGGCGGGAACGACCACGAGATCGGCGGCTTTTATCGCGGCGAGCGTGGCCGGTGATTCCAAGAACGGGGTATCAATAAGGACAAGACTCACATGGTGCGCGGTCAGGCCGCGCAAGGTGGCCGGCAATTGGGTTGGCGAAACCGCGCGGACGAGCAGATTGCGATCATTTCGTTTGGAGCCCCATCGCGAGAGAGATTTCTTGGGATCCATATCGAGAAGTAAAACGCGTTCTCCCGCCTCCTGAGCCGCGACGGCGAGACAAGCGGCTAGCGTACTTTTGCCGCAGCCTCCTTTTTGGGTGGCAAATACGATGATACGCATAGATAAAATTTTACATTTATCCGAAATTCTAAAGAACAATCTCTTTAAGGAACTATTTATACATAACAATCTTCGCGCATGACCTAAGTGAGTGCAAAATGGATGCTCATCTGGATTGGTCTTACGCTGCGCTTTTTACCTTAACGAATCGGGTCTCTGAGCCAAAGCCCCCTGCAGCTTGCCTTCAAGGCGCCCCTAGCCCAGATTGGACGGCCAGATGACTGATCTCTTCACCGCAGCCAAGCTTGAAAAGGACGCGCCCCATCCGCTCGCCGACCGGCTACGGCCGCAAAGCCTCGGCGAGGTGGCGGGTCAGGATCATCTTCTTGGACCCCAAGGCGCGCTCACGCGGCTGATTGCCTCGGGCTCGCTTGGCAGCCTGATTTTCTGGGGGCCGCCTGGGACTGGCAAGACGACGGTCGCGCGTCTGCTGGCGCGCGAGACGAAGCTCGCTTTCGTGCAGATTTCGGCCATTTTCTCAGGCGTTGGTGAACTTAAGAAAGTCTTCGAGGAGGCGCGCGGCCGGCGCCAGGCGGGCCAGGGCACCTTGCTTTTCGTCGACGAGGTGCATCGCTTCAACCGGGCCCAGCAGGATAGTTTCCTGCCGGTGATGGAAGACGGCACCATCACCTTGATCGGCGCGACAACTGAGAATCCGAGCTTCGAACTCAACGCCTCTTTGTTGTCGCGGGCGAGAGTCATGGTCTTCCACACCCTCGATGCGGCGGCCATCGAGAAGCTTCTCGCCCGGGCGGAAAGCCAGGAGGCGCGACCTCTGCCGCTCGATCCCGATGCCCGCCTCGGTTTGATCCGGATGGCGGACGGCGATGGCCGTGCCGCCTTGAGCCTCGCCGAAGAGGTGTGGCGCGCCGCCAGGCCCGGCGAGATCTTCGACACGGCGACGCTTGCTTCGATTGTCCAGCGGCGCGCGCCGATCTACGATAAAACGCGGGAGGGCCACTACAATCTGATCAGCGCCCTGCACAAATCGGTGCGCGGCTCGGATCCGGACGCGGCGCTTTATTACCTCGCGCGCATGCTCGAGGGCGGCGAGGATCCCTTGTTCATCGCTCGGCGGGTGGTGCGGATGGCGGTCGAGGATATCGGACTTGCCGACCCGCAGGCCCTCACGGTCGCCATCGCCGCCAAGGATGCCTATGATTTTCTAGGCTCTCCCGAAGGCGAGCTTGCGATCGCCAACGCGGTCATCTATGCAGCGGCAGCGCCGAAGTCGAACGCGGCCTATGCCGCCTTCAACGGCGCAGCGCGGCTCGCCAAAGACCACGGCTCCTTGATGCCGCCAAAAATCATTCTTAACGCGCCAACAAAGCTGATGAAGAATGAAGGATATGGCGCGAGCTATGCCTATGATCACGACGAGCCAGAAGGCTTTTCGGGCCAAAACTACTGGCCGGAGGCGCTCGGGCGTCAAACGCTCTATCGCCCGGTGGACCGGGGTTTCGAGCGAGAGCTGCGCGCCCGCCTCGCCGTTTGGGCCAAACTCCGGAAACAACGGAACGATCCGGAGTGATGGCGTGAATCAGGATTTTCCGTTGCGCAGCACAGCAATGTTTCTACTTGTTAATTCACCGTTCAGCCGACGGTCTTAAAAGGATCAAGCGCCAACCAGAATCCGGCACCCCCGCGCAGTGGAGGCCCGCTGCATGATCGATCGCAACGACCTGCAATGGTATCGCGACGCGATTATCTATCAGCTGCATGTGAAATCCTTTTTCGACGCCAACAATGACGGCGTCGGTGATTTCGGCGGCCTCACCCAAAAGCTAGATTACATCAAGGAGCTTGGTGTCACCGCGATCTGGGTCATGCCCTTCTATCCCTCGCCGTTGCGCGATGATGGCTATGACATCGCCTATTACCGCGGCATCAATCCGGCCTATGGCAGCCTGCGGGATTTCAAACGGTTCCTGCGCGAAGCGCATGAGCGCGGATTGCGGGTCATCACCGAACTCGTGATCAATCATACGTCGGATCAGCATCCCTGGTTCAAACGGGCGCGGGCGGCAAAGCCCGGCTCCGTGGCGCGCAATTTCTATGTCTGGGCGAGCACCGACAAAGGCTACAAGGACGCCCCGGTCATTTTCCTCGATGCCGAAAAGTCCAACTGGTCCTGGGACGAACAGGCGAAAGCCTTTTATTGGCATCGCTTCTATTCGCATCAGCCCGACTTGAATTTCGACAATCCCCGCGTCCTTGAAGCGGTGCTCGACGTCATGGCCTACTGGCTCGATATGGGCGTTGACGGTTTACGGCTCGATGCCGTTCCCTATCTGATCGAGCGAGAAGGCACGAATTGCGAAAATCTCGCGGAGACCCACGCGGTCATCAAGAAAATCAGGACCGCGGTCGATGCCCGCTACCCGGACAGGATGCTTCTTGCCGAGGCGAATCTTTGGCCCGAGGAAACCGCCCAATATTTCGGTCAGGGCGACGAATGCCATATGGCCTTCCATTTTCCTCTCATGCCGAGGATCTATATGGCATTGGCGCAGGAGGACCGGCATCCGATCACCGACATCATGCGGCAGACGCCGGAGATACCGGAGGGCGCGCAATGGGCGATCTTTCTCCGCAACCATGATGAAATGACACTGGCCATGGTGACCGGAACGGAGCGTGACTATCTCTGGTCCTTTTATGCCGCCGACCCCCGCGCGCGTATCAATCTTGGCATTCGCCGCCGTCTCGCCCCCTTGCTCGAAAATGACCGGCGCAAGATCGAGCTCCTCAACTCGCTCCTGTTTTCCCTGCCCGGAACGCCGGTCGTCTATTATGGCGACGAGATCGGCATGGGCGACAATATCTATCTTGGCGACCGGGACGGCGTGCGCACGCCGATGCAATGGTCGCTTGACCGCAATGGCGGCTTCAGCCGTGCCGACCCGGCCAAGCTCTTTCTTCCCGCCATCCAGGACCCGGTGTACGGTTTCAGCGCCGTCAATGTCGAAGCGCAGCTCGCAAGCCCATCAAGCCTTTTGACGTGGATGCGGCGGATCATCGCGGTACGGCGTTCGCATGTCTCCTTCGGGCGCGGCACGCTGCGCTTTCTTCATCCATCGAACCGGAAAGTCCTGGCTTATCTCCGGGAATTCCAAGAGGAGCGAATCCTCTGCGTCGCCAATGTATCGCGGGCGCCGCAAGCGGTCGAACTCGATCTCGCCGAATTCCTGGATGCCGCTCCCGTCGAGCTGACCGCCGGCAGTATTTTTCCGGCGATCAATTCGCGGTCCTATCTTATGACCTTGCCTGCCTATGGTTTTTACTGGTTCAGACTTGAGCCGGCAACCAAGCACCGCCAGGACCACGTGGCGCCAGGGCTCTTCACGCTGGTCGCCACGGGCAAGCTCGAAACCATTCTTTCCGGGAGGGAACTCGTCGCTTTCGAGCGCACGGTCGCGCCGCGTTATCTGCCGTCGCGGCGCTGGTTTGCTCACAAAGAGGTGCCGGGCCATGCGGCCTCGGTCAAGGATTTCGCCATTCTCCGCGATGGCGGGCGGAGCCGCTATGTCCTGCCGCTCCTCGACGTCAAACGGTCCGACGGCACCGCCGAGCATTATTTCGCGCCGCTTGCGGCGGAACCGGAGCGAGAAGATGGCGAGGCTCTTCTTCATGCCGCCGCTCGCCTGCGCCGTGGCGCCTTGACCGGACTGCTTTTCGATGCCGAAGCCTGCGAAAGCTTCGTCCCGGCGATGGTAGCGGCGCTGCGGCGGGGGGAAATTTTGGACACGCGCCAAGGCAACCGGTTCACTTTCTCGCCGACGCCTCGCCTCGGCGCCGAGCTCATGCTCGAAGCCGCCGATGTTCATCGTATTGGCACCGGACGGCGCAGCTCCTCGCTCGTGCTCGCCAATCAGATGATGCTGAAAATCCATCACCGTCTGGAACCCGGCACCGATGGCGAGGTCGAATCCCTGCGGTTCCTGACGGAAGTGGCCCATTTTTCCAATGCGCCTCCCCTGCTCGGCGTGATCGAACATATCGACCGCGAGGAAAACCGCACGGTTCTAGCGAGCCTGCAAAGCTTCATTCGCAACCAAGGCGATGCCTGGCGATGGGCGCTCGGAGCGATCAAGCGCAGCATCGAGGCAGTGGCCCTGACGCCGGGACAGGACGATCGCGCCGGACATGACGAATTCGCCGTCTATGTGCCACACATGCAGCGGCTTGGTTTGCGGACGGCGCAGATGCATGGGGCCCTGGCAACGCCAACCGCCGATCCTCATTTTCAGACCGAGTCACTGACCCTTGTCGATGTCCGCGCGGCCGCGGACGTCGCAAGAAGTGGGGCCGAAGGCGTTTTCAAACGCCTGCGGACGATCGATGCCGATACGGGCGGAGAAAGGCGTGCCCCGGTCGAACGCCTTCTGACGCGTGAACTCGAGTGCTTCACTCTCATCGACCGGCTTGTTCAGGAGCCGATCGGTGCCATCAAGATCCGAATTCACGGCGATTATCGTCTTGGCAACCTCTTGGTCGTGAATGATGATGTCATCATCGTTGGATTTGGGGAAAATTCTTCGGTAACCCATGATCATGGGCACGCCAAGGCATCGCCACTGCGCGATGTCGCGGTCATGCTGTGTTCGCTTGCTCATGCCGTCGCTGTCGCCAAAAGTGAGCTCACCCGTCTCGTCCCCGACGCCATGCTCGCGGCAGCAAGGCTTCGCAAGGAACTGATCCTGTTTTCGCAAATCTTCATGCATGCTTATGAGGAGGCCGCGCGCAACAGTCCGGTTTGGATCGAGGACGAAGGCACGCGAAGGCAGCTTCTCGTTCTCTACTTGCTCGCCGAATTGTTCCATGGAATCGAAAGCGAAGCCAAAAAAGGGCCGGAGCCGATCGATACCTTTGCCGACGGCATCAACGCCATCCTGGATCGCATGGCCGACCCAGCGTGAGGAGACCCATTTTCAAGCACATCCCCGGCAAAAGGGGGCGGCGCTGGCACAAAATATCGAATATTGACGGGTCCGAGGCTTCGTGATTATTAGCCAAACCCTCACGCGCGAACCGGCGCGTAAATCGGTTGCGCGGTGATCCTTTTGTCTCGCGCGAGTTTCTCGCGTGAGTTTTATCACGAGCCCGGTTTCGGTTTCGAAATCATGATCGAGAGGCCTCGCCGAGCCGGCTGTTCTTTGTGAAAGCTGATCCTCGCGCTGGCCCATGCCTAGGATAATTTTTGATGGCGAACACACCCTCGGCCAAGAAGGCCGTCCGTAAAATCGAACGCCGTGCCGCGGTAAACCGCTCGCGGCGCAGCCAAATGCGAACCTTTGTCCGCAAGGTCGAAGAAGCCATTGCCGCGGGAGACCAGCGAGCCGCGGCGGCCGCTCTTCGTATCGCGGAACCCTTGGTCATGCGCGCGGCGCAAAAGGGAATCGTGCATTCCAATACGGCCGCCCGAAAAGTCTCGCGCTTAAGCCGACGGATTAACGCCTTAAGCCAATAACCAGCTTTCAGCAGAGTTCTTCATTCTCAAGCCCGGTGAATGCCGGGCTTTTTTTCATCCCAAAAACAACGGCCCGTCATCGCCATTTGCCGCCGTTCGGTATCGCACAGTCAACCTCCATGCAACTCAATGGCTTGTCCTCAAAGCTGCGCGATGCCTTCGAGGCACACCCGTTTCTCCGGCCGCTAAACCTCGGCCATGAAATTTTTTGCTTTTTATCAATAGGCCGGAAGATCGCGATTCAGCCTTTTTTCCGGCCTTTTTTGGCGCCCTGCGGATCCGCGCGAAATCAGGCGTTTACGCAAGCTCGCTGCGGATGCTTCTAGACATCCGATAAATTGATATTGTCAATTCTTGATGAAACTTCATGAAATGGCGCTCGCCGATGCCAGAAACGGCCCTTGCGGACCGCCTAAGCTATGTTAATGTCACTTTCCTGTTTGGAACTGGCAAGGGTCAGATTTCGAGACAGACTTCCTGTTTGTTCTGCGTTTTGCGTGTAATGGCGCGAGGTGATCCCGTATAATAATTTATATGGGGCGGGTTACTTCGTGCATGGATGTAATATATACTCTAACGCGACTTTCCCCATCGAGATGATTTATTGGTATCCGGAGGGATTCATTCGGAAGTCGAGGTCTTGGTTTGATATAAACAAGCTCTGTGGCTCTCAATGCGGAGCGAAGGGGGATATACGACCGTGATGGCTTTCATTCAATATCCGTTTGTTCTATT
>DATJLX010000275.1:0-5155 GCA_035509135.1 Methylocella sp. | reverse complement strand
TAATCGGCGAAATCTATCTGCCGGTAAACAGGCTCGTTGCCTATTATGGCAAGAATCTCAGGGGGGCCCATCTGCCGTTCAATTTCCAGCTTCTCAACACAGCCTGGACGGCGCCGCGGATCGCCCAGCTGATCGAATATTATGAGGCGTCTCTGCCGGAAGGGGGCTGGCCAAACTGGGTTCTTAGCAATCACGACAGGCCGCGCATTGCGGCGCGCGCCGGACCGGAACAAGCTCGCGTGGCGGCCATGCTGCTTTTGACTTTGCGCGGCACGCCAACGCTGTATTATGGTGACGAACTGGGTATCGGCCACGTCGAAATCGCACAAGACCGTGTCCAAGATCCCTGGGCGAAGCGTGAACCAGGTCTCGGCGTCGGGCGCGATCCCTCACGAACGCCGATGCAATGGGATGCGAGTGCATTCGCTGGCTTTTCGACGCACGAGCCATGGCTTCCGCTCACGCCTGACTATGAGACGCGCAACGTGGCCGTGATGAACAGCGACAAAATGTCAGTCCTCTGCTTGGTGCGAAGCCTGCTCCACTATCGGCGTGAGCATGCCGCGCTCTCCAAGGGGGCGTGGCGGCTTTTGTCGCAAGACAGCAATGTTCTTGCCTATGAGCGCCATCATGGCGATGACCGGACAATTGTCGTCCTCAACTTTACCGCCAATCCGCAAGCTTGGTCGTCCTATGCCCAAACCAAGGTCAGGGTCGCAATCTCCACATATGGCGACCAGCGCCTCGAACCGGTTGGACCGCTCTTGCGGTTGCGGGCCAATGAAGGCCTGATCCTTGAGCCGGCCTGAGCATGCAACGCAGCGTCAGGCAGGCTTGTGAGGCCTTCGCCCGGCGCTTACGGGGACGCGCACCGCGGCACTGCTACTTGGTCAACCTCTTACGCGAGCAATGGAACACGTGCAGCAATATGCCGCTATGCTAAATTTGATCCTCAATCGTTATCATTGAATTCTACGAATCTTGGGCAATTAGAAAAAATCACAAGGAAACATCAGGGAAGGACAGGATGACTGTTGCACGGATTCTCGCGGCCAAGGGAAGGAATGTAGTCCGCATCGAGCCGAACCGGACCTTGGCCGAGGCCATGGATATACTAATCGCTCGGAACATTGGCGCGATTGTCGTCGTCGATGCGTACGGCCCGTATGGCCACGTTCTTGGAATTTTG
Source organism: Methylocella sp. (assembly GCA_035509135.1). Lineage (GTDB taxonomy): Bacteria > Pseudomonadota > Alphaproteobacteria > Rhizobiales > Beijerinckiaceae > Methylocapsa. The sequence continues at coordinate 3,966 of DATJLX010000275.1, read as the reverse complement.
TGGGAGCGCGACATTGTTCATGCGATCGCCAATGATGGTGCGGCCGCGCTTAACGATGCCGTGTCAAAATATATGGCGACGCCAGTCGTGACTACGCATGAGGAGGATTCCGTCGAGACGGTTATGGAGAAGATGACCATTGGGCGTTGCCGTCATCTCCCCGTGGTTGCCGACGAGAAGCTGATTGGCATTGTGTCGATCGGCGATGTGGTCAAATACAAGCTCGATCAATTGGAGCTCAAGAATCAGGCTTTGCGCGAATATATCGACACTGCATAAGCGTCTGCCGGGGAAATTCTCGATGATCTCGTCAAACGCGGTTAGCGGCCCCCGGAGCTTGTGATCGTCGACGGCGTTTTTACCAATGACTGACCCATAGGCTCCGCTTACGTCATCTAACCTATTGAAACAATAGCAACAATTATTATCTCCTACTCGCCTACGACAAAAATATCGGACGGCTTATCTGTCAGGATGAGCAAACCAATCCCAATGAGCAGGAAGGGAAGAAGCCGTGCGGCAAGCTTTTCCAAATGGGATCTCGATACGGGATGGCTGGAGAGAATATTGGCGATTGAGCTCATCAAGACCGCCATCGCCACAACGGTGGCGAAACATACGAAAAGAAACTCTGTTTTCAGATCGGCGAAGATCGGCGTCAACAGGCTGATGGTGTCACCGCTGTTTGCCAGCAGAACCAAGGCGAAGCCTAGATAAAGCGATTGATTCTTCGCGTTCGCGCGTTCGTCTCGCTTTGGCTCTTGCCCCCCAGAGCGATCAAAGATCAACTTGAAAAGATAATAGCCTCCAAGAGTGATCGGGATCAGACCGAGGTAACGGAGTTTGCCGGCCGGCAAGGCGTCGGCGGCGTTGGCCAGGACGAGACTCAGAAGGAGAACCGTTAGGCACACAAGAACAAAAGTAAGCTTGACGTAGAACGGCCGATAACCGGGTCTGGCTCCATAAGCCGAAAGGATCACAAGATTATCGAAATTGGTCGAGACATAAGAGATCGCGGTCAAGCTCGCGACGCTCAACAGTTCGATGAACAGTTGCAGGGAAACACTTGTGCTCACTATATCGTTCTTTTAGACCAACCGCGCCGCGCTTTGATCGCGGACGAGCTCTTGTTTCCTAAGCCCGAGCCTTTTTAGACCCCCTTGCTTCGAATGGCCAGAACGTCAGCTCGGCGTGAAGGCCAGTCTCGCGTCATCTCCAGCCTTCCAGAGCTTTCGCAAGCCAAAGGCCCTTTCCCATGCCGCCACATCGCTATGGGATGCCGTAGTTTCTCAATCGTACCAAAATGTTTCACGTGAAACTTTTTGGTAAGATTGGAGCCGAAAACCTTACTAACCCGCATACATCCGTCAGCTTTAGGCGCGAAGGATCACGCGGATTATTGGTCCTTTGAGCAGTTTCTGAGTCTCATGCTTGGAGATGTCGCTTGCTTCGATAGGCGAATCGCGAAGCGCGCACCCCGCCGGCGGTCTCCCGGCATGATAGGACAGAACGAGCCCCGGTGCGGTCAAGCAGCTGCGGGGCTCTCTACCTTCGCCTTTGCGAAGCAATCTGTGAATCTGCAGATACTCTGTGGTAACGGACGCTTGGCCGTCGCGGTCGCTATCACACAAAAATAGTAGATTTTCGGCGGCAGCGTTTCGGCCGTGCCGGCACTTAGGCCTTCGCGCCACCGTGACCCCGTCCTTGCCGGGATCCATTACACTGTCCAGGTGGAGTCATCGCTTCTCCATTTGCATTGAAAACGATGCGTGTCGAAAGAAGGCACCTTCTGCTTCCGGCTGGCTCTTGTGAGCAACGGCGAAAGCCCTTCAACGATCCGACTCTTATACGCATGTGTCAATTATTTTTTGCGAGCTTTGCAGTGGCCGTTATGTTTATGCTGAACATCAACCGGAGAGCCGGGATCAAGCCCGGCCATGCTGATTGCGGGCCCTTCAAAGAGGCGTTTCAGACGGGCCGGGTGCCCCGGTTGTTGTTTCACGAAACGCACGAACCCATTCTTGTTGTTCTTCGGTGTGCGGGACTTTCCGGCCGCGCGCCTTGCCGATGAGATCACAGGCTGCTTGCGAAGGCATACCCAGGAGCATGAGAACGCAGGCCGCCATAAGCGGTGCGCGCCCGATTCCGGCGTGGCAATGCACGGCGACGGCTTTTCCCTCGTTCAGCTGCGTGATGATGGTTTCCGCGATGGCCACCGCCTCGCTCTTTACCGCAGGCGCGCGGCCATCGGGGATGGGGAAAGACATAAATTCCATCGCGAGGCCCCGGCAAAGACTTTCTTCCCGCTGAAGGCCAAGGCAATCGGCCTCCCCGGCTTCGAGAAGGCTCACGACAACATCGATCCCTTCCGCCCGCCAGCCAGCGATATCGCCGTCGAGCCGGTCGCCCTCATGCGGGCGCGGCATGACCGCCAGCCGTGCGTCAGCGGGCAGGTCAATCCAATACACTTCAGGGCGCACATCATTGCTCGAGGGCCCCGGCGGCATAAGCATGATTGGTTCACCAATATTAGCTAAGCGATTGATGCGGAGGATTAACTCCGTGCAGGCGCGCTGCGGTCCTTGAAGTCTACGACAGCATCGTACTTTTCCTTGTCCGATTTTGCGGATGAACCCTATCTAAATGTTTCACGTGAAATTTTTTAGTCCACTTGCTGGTATGGCCAAGCATGATGGCATTCTTGCCGCAGTGGAGGTTTTCGAACGCCCATTCAAGACGCTTTGCCCATCTGAGAGTCAGAGGGCCTAATCGCCCATGGGAGAATGATTATACCTCACAAGAGGTTTATCATGAAAGCCAAATCAATAACGGTTGCGGCCTCGCAAGCGGCGGCAATCGCCAAGCGCTTCGCGCCCGTCGAGGCCGAGGCCGAGAACATGAACAGCTCGAAAGTGAAAAAAGCCGGGCATCGAATAAACGTTTCGCACGGCCTCGAAATCGGCAAGCTTGCGGCCCCTTAAAGAGCAATGCGGGTGGCACGACAAGCTATCAAGGGAAAAATCAGTTGTGACACGCTTTGAAGCTTTCTCGCTTGGCATGGCGCTTTTGTCGCTCGCTATTTTTCAAATGGCGGGAGGCCGGGTTGTTCAATTTATTGAGCGGGCGGCAATCGCTTCCCTGGCGCTCGGCGCCTTTCTGTTGTTCGCGCTGCTTGCGATCATCGCGGCAATGGCTGGGCTTTGAGAGCTTTGGTAGACAACCCAAATTGCAGCCGTGGCCGAAAGGTCACGGGATCAAGCTTGGCTGCAGTGCCGCGCAATAAAGTTTTCCCCTTCCTGATCTATCAAACCAATTGGCGCGCTCCATATTCAATGGGTGGAATTGGCTGGCAGACGGCGCGCCCATGTTCAAGGAGCAGGAACGTTCAGATGAAAACATTCGCTGTGATAATCGCTCTTGTCCTCGCGGCCACTCCGTCATTTGCTCGCGGTGGCGGTCACGGGGGTGGTGGTGGTCACGGAGCTATGGGTCATGGAGGTTTCCACGCGGGTGGAATTCAAACCGGACGCAGTGTGGGGTTTCACGGCGGTGCCCGAGGTTACTCTCGTCCCTTTCCTAGCGGGGGCGCTTATGGTTACGGGTACAACGGCTGTAATTATGACTATAATGGCTATTATGTCTGCAATGGTTACTTTCCGTGGTGATCCCGGTCGAGATGGCTTGAGACGGCGCTCGTCGGCGCCGCATTTTTTCATCAAACAGGTTTTCCCCTTTTTCTCCGAACCCAGAAAGCCGATGTGATGGGCAGCGAAAGCTCTCTGACAAAGGGGCCGCTTCCGCAGGGCCTCATACGATGGGCTGCACTTTACAATGGGCCATCACAAGTAAGCCTATATTTTCGAGCGAATTCTAGATCTTATCCAACTGATTCAGAATCACGTTATTTTGAAGCCATTCTTTCATATATTCACTTTTACTGGCCAGCTTGAAATACGACTTTGCACA
>DATJLX010000274.1:0-2441 GCA_035509135.1 Methylocella sp. | reverse complement strand
CGAGACCTGCCACCTGCCTTGGCCGCCGTCGAAGGGAACGACATAAACTTCCGTTTGGCCGGATATGACCGAGTCATAGACAAGCCAATGACCATCCGGCGAAAGCCTGCCATTTGCGCCCCGCTCCAACAACATCCGGGGCTTGTGATCGCCCTCAACCGGTAGGGTCCAAATCTGGGCCTTCGGGGCTTCGATGGCCCGCTCGAAGACCAATTCCTTGCCGTCCGGCGACCAGTCCGTGGGCATGATCTGATGATCTTCGGTAAACAATTTTTCCTCGGTTCCACTGCCGTCCGAAGGCTTGCGGCACAAGCTAAACTGATAACCGCCGCTCAAACAGGCATACCCGATCCATTTGCCATCCGGTGACCAGACCGGGCCAATATTGGCGACTGGTCCGAAAGTCAGGCGTGTACGCACGCCGCGCGCGAAATCCAGCACCCAAAGATCATTTACACCGGCATTGATCTGCAGCGCGACGCGGTCACCCTGCGGCGAGATCCGCGCTCCTTGCAGATCGGAGAGCTTATCAGCTACGGTACCGATGTCTTTCCCGGTTCGGTCCACCCAAATCAATTGCACTTCGCTGCTCCCGCCGCTGCCGAAAATCAGCAAGCCGTTGTTCGAGACCGAGGCATCCATGTGCCAGGTGCTTACGTCATTCATGATCCCTCTGGCGACGCTGCGCGGCTCGCCGCTGAGTTTGCCGTTGGCAGGATCGAAAGGTTGCGCCAGCAACTGGTCGTCTCGCGCGAACAGGAGAAATCCGCTCGCATAAATCGCGTTCGATTGAGAGTGAAACAGCGGCTGGTTCTCTTTGCCGTCAACGGACGCATAGTAGATGGTATTGTTCGCGGCCTTCGATGGATCGTGATGCATGGCGAGGTACAGATAGTGTTTGCCGTCGGGCAGGAAAAACGGCCAACGATGCGATGTATGCTTCGCCGGGTCGAGCTTGGTAATTGGAACAGGATTGCCTGCGCTGGTGCTAACCCGCACCATCGGGGCAGACGGAGTCGGCGAAAACAGAATCACGCCGTCCGGGCCCCATGTACCGCCGCGCCCGACTTGCGCATCGCATACCACCTGCACTGATCCGCTCTCGACCTCAACCGTTTTCAGCTTCCCGCTTGCAAAGAATCCAATCGAGCGACTGTCGGGCGACCAGAAGGGAAAGGACACTCCCTCGGTGCCGGGAAGCGCATGAGCTTCGAGCGAGTTCATCGGCCGGACCCACAAAAGTGTCTTGCCATCGGATGACGTGGCCGAAAATGCGAGCGTGGCGCCATCTGGGGAAAGTACGGGCGGCCCGGCCTCATCGCCCGTCAAGCTGAACGTAGTTTTGTCGGGAGGATTAATGGCGGTGCGGACGGATGGCACGGGCGCCGGCCGGTTAAGAAGGATGGCAGCGGTCGCCCCCAAAATGATGGCCAGCACGACAGCAGCGATCCATGCGAGACGGCCCTGCTTACTCGCGGGCGCGGGAGACGCGACAGCTTCGGGCGTAGGCGCAGATGGCGTGGCAGCAATCCATTTCAGTTCCAGTTTGACGTCGTGGGCGGATTGATAACGGTCTTCTGGATTCTTTTGTAAACAGGTCGTCAGAACGTGATCAAACGTGTGCGGAATCTGGGGCTTGATAGTGCTGATCGGCTCGGGATCTTTTTCCAAAATCGAGGAGGCCAGCGAAATTTGACTTTTGCCCTCAAAAGGCCGCTTTCCCGCTGCCATCTCGTACAGAACAGCGCCGAAAGCGAAAATGTCGCTGCGCGCGTCGGCTTCTTTGCCTTCAATCTGCTCCGGCGACATGTACTGGATCGTGCCAACGATGCTACCGGCCGTGGTTAAAGGGCTGAATGGGCTGGCACCGCTGATGGTGGGGGCGGCGGTGAATGCCGGGACGGTGCCCGATGGTGCTGGGCTCGCTTGCAAGCCAAGCGGCTTCGCCAGTCCGAAGTCCATTAGCTTGGCACCGCCCTGCGTGAGCATAATGTTTCCCGGTTTCAGGTCGCGATGGATAATTCCACTTCTGTGCGCGACTTCAAGCGCTTCGGCTACCGCAATTCCGACTTTGAGCAAGTCCCCGAGCGACAGCGGACCTTTGCGCAATCTCTCGGCAAGAGTTTCGCCTTCGAGAAACTCCATGACCAGAAAGTCGGTGCCGTCCTGGGAGCCGATGTCGTAGAGTTGGCAAATGTGAGGATGGTTCAGCGACGAAATGGCCCGCGCCTCACGCTCCATGCGCTGTTTGAGTTCGGGGGACGAAGCAAGGTGGGAAGCGAGGACCTTGATCGCCACGGTGCGATCAAGACGGGTGTCGCGGGCGCGGTAGACCTCTCCCATGCCGCCAGAGCCTAGGGCTGATTGGATTTCATAAGGGCCCAGGCGGGTTCCGGCGGAAAGTGGCATGAAGGGGGATTATAGCGGTCTGGGAGGCGACG